>NZ_JASDDE010000124.1:0-1508 GCF_030407565.1 Pseudoalteromonas sp. APC 3694 | reverse complement strand
GAGGTTCGAGGTTCGAGGTTCGAGGTTCGAGGTTCGAGGTTCGAGAAATTTAAAAACCTTGCAGTTAACATAGCAAGATTTTTTATACCTGTAGCAGCGGTTTACCCCGCGTCAGTATTAGGTTTTAGGTCATTTATCTACCACAAAGGCGCAGAGCACACAGAGAAAGTGACAATAAATGATCTTCTCTCTGTGTAGCGCAAAGCGCCTCTGCTCCCTCTGTGGTTTAAAATATTCTGTAGATACAAGGCGGGGCTTCGGGTTGCGGACCTCGCCCCTCGCACCTCGCCCTATTACCTGCGGCGCTGCTGTATTTTAGCTAACTTTTCTTTTTGCTCAGCGTTAAGCAGTTGCATTACCTGATGCTGGGTTTTCAATTTAATTAATCCCAATTGCTGCTTCTTATCTTGGCGTGCGGTTAATAACTCTTTCGCTGCATTTTCGTCAAAGTTTGGCGCTGACAATAACGCATCCATTTGTGCTTTATAGGCTTGACGCTGTGCCTTGCGCACGTCTTTGTCTTGGCTTCTTAGCGCTTTAATTTGCGTTTTTTGCGCTGTAAAAATCGCTTTTAATTGCGTTTGCTGCTCTTCAGTAAGCGCCAGTTTATCTGCAGCTCGCTCAGAGAGTAAAAAGCGTGCTTGAGAGTGGCCTTGTTTATGGCCATCACCTTTTGCAAGTGCGCTGCCCGCACTGAGCGTTGCTGCTGTTAAGCCACATATAAGTACTAATTTTGATAGCGTGTTTACTTTAGTCATAATCATCACCTTAATATTGAGTTGGTTGTTGGCTGCTAGCCAGTGTGTTCACTATAACCGGCTCAATGCAAAGTAACGCAAAGCAGTGTAAAGGTTATGTAAAGACTAACTTTTAGTACATTAAACGCGTAAAATAAAACCATAAAACAGCGCGTAAGGCTTAATGTATGAAACTATTAATGATTGATGATGACACCGGTTTATGTGAGCTATTAAGCGAGTATCTGAGCGCACAAGGCTTTAGCATACAAACCGCACATGATGGCCAACAAGGCTTAGAGCTTGCTTTACAAAACGATTACGCGCTTATATTACTTGATGTTATGTTGCCCTTTATAGATGGCTTTGAAGTACTCAAACAACTCAGGCAAAGTAAATTAACGCCGGTGATTATGTTGACCGCTAAAGGTGAAGACTTTGACCGTATTTTTGGTTTAGAGCTCGGCGCTGATGACTATATTCCAAAACCGTTTAACCACCGCGAACTCCTTGCCCGCGTTAAAGCTATTACTCGCCGTATTGAACACATTAATAGTGTAAGCAATAACAATAATAAAAAGCTCTCTTTAAACGGTATTACTATTAACTTTGCCACGCGTGAAGCCAGTGTAAATAACACCACACTCACGCTTACGGGTACCGAATACGAAATATTGGCTTTATTAGGGCGTGTTGATCTTTGTGGTATGAAAAATAAACAGCATGAAGATAAGGTATAATTGAATTCGCCAGAAAACTTTACACCGAACC
>NZ_JASDDE010000122.1:0-1752 GCF_030407565.1 Pseudoalteromonas sp. APC 3694 | reverse complement strand
AGTGTGATTACCAAGGGATTATGTCGGTCTAATTACCGAGCGACTTTGTCGTAAATAGCATATCAGCCAGTTGCTAAACTGGCTACCTTTTATGCCGATTCAACCAGAGCATTAGATTTTTCGACTCGCAATGCGGTGGTATTCATATTGTTTCTTAGCCACATGCTGCGCACACCGCCCGCGCTAATATCAACACCAAGGGCTTCACTGAGCTTTATCGCGACTTTCTGCTGACCAAGGTGAGGGTGTTCAATTGAGAATTGCACAACGGCGTCTTCTATCGCCTTATCCACACAGTTTTTGTGCCGTAGATTAGGTGTTTCTTGGCGTTTTAATGCTTCAGGGCCACCTCGCTTAACTAGTCTTAAGTGCCGATGAATAGTGTCTCGTGATACGCCACTTTGGCGTGATGCAGCGCTGACGCTTCCGAGTTTTTCGATTAACGCTAATACTTCAAGTTTCTTCTGTACTGCCAAGTCTTCTGATGCCAGTTTGCTTGGTTCATTTACTTCCGAGATCTTGAGTTTGCGACCAGCGAAGTGAGCGGTAAACCCTTTTTTACTCGTGTTCCTTATCTCGATTTTCTGATTGGCAATGGAGTGCTTGAGCGGTGAATCTATTAGGTAGAACTTATTGCCATAACTGAAGGTATGGTCGTTACGTATTTTACGATGGTCTTTAATGACGCAGATATCATCAAGGTTGATGTGTTTCGACAGAGGCGTAAATTCAGGTGCTTGCTGTGATTTTACTTGAACTTTCGACTGCCAGAACTGCGGAATGAAGACATGCTTAAGGTAGGCATTGGCAGCGGCAATATCGTTAATATTGTTCAACCTAAGCTCGGGAACAAGGCGGTCTTGGAAGGTATCGAATGCTCGCTCAATACGGCCTTTGCCTTGGGGTGAATTGGCAAAGATGATTTCAATGCCCAGCTCCTCACAAGCCCTCTGCATCTGTGAGAAGTTGCAGCGTTTAGGGCCGCCGAAGATACCGGCTCTGTCCACATAAAGCGTTTTAAACACACCTTTCGTTTCGATACATTCTCTCATGACTTTCAGGCATCCAACGGTGGTCTCTGACGGGAAGAACTCAGCATATACTTCACTGGTCGCATCATCAATCATGGCAATTAAACAGTGCTTTTTATCCCCAAACCAGCGATGTGGACTGCCATCCATTTGCATCATTAGACCCGGTGCTTCCATGCGCTCTCTGCGCTTTCGAACATTGCTACGTCTTCGTTTGGCTCGTTTAACGTGATGAATATCATGTGCCCAACCGCGTAGGGTTTCACGCTTAATAACAATGTTCTCATTCGTAGCTAATTGTTCAGCCAAGTGCAACAGATTCAAATCGTAATATTTTTCCTGAATCAATTTTTGAACCACTTTTTTTATTGATACCGGCGTTTTGTTGGGTGGGGCTTTGCCACTGTTACCATGAACAGCGAATTGAATACCAACTTGCTGATATTGCTTTACGTAGCGTTCAATAGTGCGTCGAGACTTACTGAGTAACTTAGCAGCATTGGCAATTGTTATCCTGCCTTCAACCACTTTAGCTATGATGTCAACGGTGAGTTGAGCTTTAGAATCCATCACAATCATCCTCAACATGCCTTCTAGTATTCCAAAAACAAAACACTAACAGACACGTAAAAAAGTGACCGACAAATTCCCTTGGTAATTAGCGATTACGACAGAATCGCTTGGTAATTAAGATACGACAAAGTCGCTTGGTGTTAACACA
>NZ_JASDDE010000121.1:0-1778 GCF_030407565.1 Pseudoalteromonas sp. APC 3694 | reverse complement strand
TCTACCCAATAGCGCCAAGTGCTCCATCTAAATCTAATGAGCCAAAGCGAGTTAATTTAGGTGGTGGTGAAAGGCGCACCACCACGAAGTGGTGGCTTTAATCAAATCCTTCCTGCTGAGCTAAATATTGCTTCACGATTTCAAGTGGCGCACCTCCGCAACTAACCAGACAATAACTTCTGCTGTAAAAAACTGGCTTCCAGTAAAACTCACCCAAGTGTTCGGAAAACTCCTTTCGCACAAGTCTTGATGTAGCAGTTTTTAAACTGTTCACCATTTTACTTGGTTGCATCTTGGGATTAGCAGAAATTAAAAGGTGAAGGTGATCTGGCTCACCATTGCACTCCAAAAGCTCACAATCCCAAGATTTTAACAACCTTTTGTACTGAGATTCTAAGTACGCGGCAACCTCTGGCGTGATACAGCGACGACGATATTTAGTTACAAGAACTAAATGATAGTGAATATTATAAACGCTGTGATACAGCGTATTTAGGGCTTGTTTTTTCATAACAGCTAAATATAATTAGTTGTTATGAAAAAAGCAATCCGTAAAGTTACATATAAAATGAAATCATCAGTTTCTCAAGAAGAATCGCTGATGGATTTGTTTGTCCACCATCACCAGTTGTACAACTGGGCTTTACGTGATCGCATCGAAACATATCGTGATTCTAATTACAGTCTTAACTTTCACGAACAGTGCAAAATCAACACTCTGTGGCGTAATAATCGTAAAGCGCATGGCATTTTCAATGCTAATGCTCAGAGTGAGCAAGTCACATTAAAACGTGTTGCACTGGCTTTTGACGGTTTTTTTAGACGGCTCAAAAAAGGTGATAAGAAAGCTGGATTCCCACGTTTTAAACCATTTCAACGCTTTAAAGGTTGGGGCTACAAGGCTCATGGTGATGGTTGGAAGCTCAACCTGAAAGAAAAAAAGCATGGTGCTGTTTATTTGGCTGATGTTGGTATCGTTAAGATCCGAGGTAAAGCTAGAAACACAGGAGGCAAGCCGAAAACTGCCGAAATCATCCGAAAGAATGGTGAGTGGTTCATTTCAGTTTCAATGGAGTATGACACCATTGAGAGAAACTGTGGCACTAAAGCTGTTGGCTTGGATTGGGGTGTTTCTCATTACTTTTCGACTATCGATCAGGATGGTAATTTTGAGCAAGTCGAAAACCCCCGTTACCTCAGAAACAGCAAAGAGCGATTAACCTCTTTACAACGTGACCTCGCGTTAGCGAAAAAAGGCACTCGCACCCAGCGAAAATTAAAGCATCAAATTGCCAAACTCCACCAGAAAATCGCCCGTCAAAGACTCGATTTTACTCATAAAGAAACTGCAAAATTAGTTGAAGTGGCGGCATTGATCGCCACCGAAAAACTCACCGTTAAGAACATGACTCGTAGTGCCAAAGGTACTGTCGAGAAAAACGGAAAAATGGTGAAACAAAAGGCTGGTCTGAATCGGGAAATTCTGAACACCGCGCCAGCCATGACTCTTAATTTGCTGCGATACAAAGCGGAAGAAGCTAGTAGCGAATTTGTTGAAGTACCAACAAAGCAAGTTAAGCCAAGTCAAACCTGCCCAGACTGCGGAGCTAAGAAGAAGAAATCCTTAGCAGACCGCTGGCACTCATGCGAATGTGGTTGTGAGAAGCCCCGCGATGTAGCCAGTGCGCAAGTTAACTTAAACTGGGCGTTAGGTATTCAGGCTGGGAACCAGCCTAAAAAGGTAGCTTAGGCTTTCTTTTTGAAACTCCTTCAAAACG
>NZ_JASDDE010000120.1:0-1869 GCF_030407565.1 Pseudoalteromonas sp. APC 3694 | reverse complement strand
GGACTCAAAATGAAATTAAAGATGCCTGTAGGGTTCAACAATCAATTGTGAGTGGATGGAATAGTGGCTCTAAACAAGGCACTGAACAGCAACTAAAACCCTTACTTGAAATTTATGGTCATAAATTAAGAAGAAACTCTTTTCGTGTTTATTGGAATATCGTTCCTGAGACAAATTCAAAAAATTTCTATAAAGTTGAAGGAAAGGTGATATTAAGCCAAGCATTTTTTGATGCTAGACGAGTTAAGTCTCAGTTACTAAAAAAGATTCCTCAGCTTAAGATTGTTATCCATCATCAGGGTAACAACAAGTTCAGAGTTGTGTATCAAAGTCGCCTAATGTTTCAAAATACAAATGCCGAATTAGAATCAACAGTTGAAGACGCTATTTGGGGGTCGGTTGTTTCTGAACAATTTAGCCTATCAGAGCTGCTAGCTGCTATTGATACATTTTCTGAAACTACTTTAGCTAAGTACCCTAGCGATGCGAATACATTGCCATTTATAGTAAGACAAGCTTTGCTAAATCATGGGTTTGGTATTGACGGAGTTGTTGAATACCCTGCTATTTGGTAAATTAGTGAGACCCCCATAGGAAACTGGCACCTTAACGCCAAAATATGTGGATAAACCACATCAGTTTGAAGCACCTGTATTGGTAAGCCCTGTGACTAGCCAGTTTGCTACCGCAGCGCTATTCAAACATTTTTAGGAGCACATTGTTATTGCTTTCATTAAGCTAGGTCAAAGGTATTGCTGATTAGCCGAAACATACCATGTGATTACGGGATAGGGTGGGTAGGAAAGCCAGCCGTCACTTTTGTGGCCGCTGGCTTTTCGATATTCTAATATTGAAAGTTACTCATTCTTACGTCAGCAATTAGCGTTGTTAACTTGTTTCTTGCTTGCAGAAACTAAAGCCTCACCTTCTCTTACGGGCAAACTTTATTGTCATTTTCTCTGTTACGGGCAAACTTTATTGTCGCTGCACAAAAAAGTCGCTCAGCGCGGCTTATTAAACCTGCCACTTAAACTCTTAAGTGGCATTTTTTATTTCTAACTTTTGAGTCTATACTGCTGCATTTTGCTATTTGGTTTTTCGGGAATAGTCATTTCTATAATTCCAGCCTCAATGGCGGCTTTAAGTAACGCTCTCTAAAATGTTTACGGTTTTTTAATCCAAGTAAATTTTGTAGCTCTTGTCGGTTTAGTGGCTTTTCGCTTTGGATAAATATATTTATTAAAGCGATGACTTGGGGGGCTTGTATGTCTAAGTGTATAGTGTTTTTAACTTGAGGGGGTTGTTGTGGGGTTTTTGGTTTTTGTTATTGATTTTAAATCACTTTCTAATGACTTTAGTGCCGCTAATAATGCTTCCAATATATACTCAATAAACACGGATGAGTCACCGGACTTGGTACTAAGATTAATGCTTTCAAAATAATGTCGGCGAGTTGTCGCTATGACATTGTTAATATTTATTAGTGAAAATAGCGAATGCCACTGCGATAATTGCAGGGTTTGCCACGTACACGCTATTTCAGTATTACCCTGTGCAAAAGGTTGAATAAACTGTAATTCATAATGGCATACTGCACTACTAATTAAAGGATGATGTGCGGTTGTTTTAAACCAACTAAATAACTCCTCTACTATTTGTGGTACTCGCATTGCTTGTGGTGCCATTTGTAAACCACTTTTTAACGCTAAACTTTGCTGCCTATAACTGCCCGATTTTTCACTCAGATCTTTGATTAAGCTTCGATGCAAGGCTAATAAACCTGAACTCTGGATAATAAATCTATCTCAAGCAGTTATTTTCAGCGCTAACTGCGTTGAATTTACTTGCAATAGGCTAGCTATTGACGCG
>NZ_JASDDE010000119.1:0-1973 GCF_030407565.1 Pseudoalteromonas sp. APC 3694 | reverse complement strand
ATAGCGACACGTTTAGCCCCGCAAAATGATTGAGTATTATTGCGGATTGGTATAATAAGCGCAGTGTTAGTTATTATGGTTATGCAGTAATGTATATAAACCTAACCAGGGATGTCGTTATAAGCATTGAGACCTACTACATAGGTTATTAAATTTACTTGTAGGATGCTTATAATGTTTGGATAAGGTGAGCTTATAGGCAGGTTGGGCAGCTTTAATAACGTCTCTCTTCGCATTAGTAATTTATAAGTGGCTACTGTTATCAGTAACTTTAAGATTAAAGTTAAATCAATAAAAAACCCGAAATAACAATGGCCGTTTCGGGTTTTAACTTGAAGTATAAAAACTAATTATTTATGCCAAATACCTTTTGGAATAGTTTTATTGAGTTTGTCGTTCTTACTTGGATCAAACGTCGGTAACTTTCCGACGCGTCGCTGAGCGTTATAATCTTTAGCAAGCCACACGACAACACCTGAGAGCATAAATAATGCGATTACGTTCACTATTGCCATTAAGCCCATAGATACATCAGCTAATGTCCACACTAGTGGTAATTCGCCCAATGCACCAAACATTACCATACCTAACACTAATAACCTGAAGATCAACATGCCAGATGCGTGGTTATGCTCTAAGAATAATAAGTTCGTTTCTGCATAAGAATAGTTAGCTACTATTGATGTAAAAGCAAAAAACAAAATAGCGACTGCAACAAATATTGCGCCCCAGCTACCAACATGCTCCTCAAGCGCTGCTTGTGTAAGTGCTATACCCGTTACATCAGAGCCTGGTACTAACTGTTCTGATAATAAAATAAGAGCAGCAGTTGCAGTACAAATAATAATAGTATCTACAAATACACCCAGCATTTGTACATACCCCTGTGAAGCAGGGTGAGGTGGGTTTGGCGTTGCCGTTGCTGCAGCATTCGCAGCACTACCCATACCGGCTTCGTTTGAGAACAAGCCGCGTTTGATCCCTTGGATCATCGCCTGCATTACCCCATAACCAATTGCACCGGCACCCGCTTGTTCAAGACCAAAGGCACTTCTAATCACATGCATAAATACATCAGGTAACTCAGTGTAATTTACAGCACATATATAAAGTGCAACCACAAGGTAAGCAGCAGCCATAAATGGAACGGCTAATTCAGCAAATCGAGAAATTGTTTTTAGACCGCCAAATATAATAATACCTGAACCAATAACAAGAGCGATACCGACTATATAGTTAGGGATACCAAAGGCGACTTCAAAAGCCGCAGCAATAGAATTTGACTGTACTGCGTTAAAAACTAAACCAAAGGCTAAAATTAAGCACAATGAAAAGACAACACCCATCCAACGCTTACCAAGTCCGTACTCCATATAATAGGCCGGACCACCACGGAAGTTACCTTCTTCATCTCGAGTTTTATAAGCTTGTGCCAATGTACTTTCAGCAAAGCTAGTAGCCATACCAATTAAAGCAATTAACCACATCCAAAAAATAGCACCTGCGCCACCTAAATAAAGTGCAACGGCAACACCTGCCATATTACCAGTACCAACACGGGCTGCTAAAGAAGTACAAAATGCTTGGAAAGAAGAAATGCCGCCGTCAGAGCCTTGACGACTTTGAAACATGACTTTAATCATATGTGGAAACTGTACAAATTGAATAAAACCAAGACGTATTGTAAAAAATAGCCCTGCAGCTATTAATAAGTACACTAAAATATGACCCCATAAGAGACCACTTATACTATTTATTATATCTGTCATGTGCGTTACCTAGTGAACGAGTTGTAAATATCGGGCGCAACTTACCACAAGCACAGTAAATAGTTTAGTAAACAGCGTAAAAAAATGAGTTATCCACAGGTTTTTGTGGGTAACATGTGTGTCTAGGTGGGGTATCTTTGGGGTAAAAGTTAAATGCAAAAAAGCCTTTAAAAACGCTTGCGTTAAAATCGATTCGCCCTATAA
>NZ_JASDDE010000118.1:0-2580 GCF_030407565.1 Pseudoalteromonas sp. APC 3694 | reverse complement strand
TGCATATTCTCTCCAGCTTTGATCACCCAATTGCATTAACTTTGATCGCTTATTCTCATTAAGCTTTGATCACTAAAATCACTTGTAAATGATCACATTTATGCTCTTAATGATTTTGCCGATCAAAGCTTAATACCACTCGTAACCGAGTTCACGTTTTATCATTTTTGTAGGTGTGTTAAACCGTTATCTGAATCGTTTGATGAGGATAACAACAATGACAACAAGACCTATATCTATGAGTAAATTACATTCCATTTTACGGCTGAAGTACTCAGCACAATTATCCCATCGAGAGATTGCCAGAAGTTTAAATATTTCACCTGGTACTGTGGCTAATTACCTTAAAAAGGCCAATGAGTTAGGCTTAAATCAATGGCCAATACCAGAGGATAAACAGCAAAATACATTTTTCAACACCAAACTCAAGCGCTTCTCAACGCGTAAAAAAAGACACCCTACGCCTGACTGGTTAAATATCAATAAAGACTTAAAACAACATAAACACCTAACATTACAGCTCGTATTTGATGAGTTACTTGAAAAAGTGGGTGAGCCTTATTACAGCTACAGTCACTTCTGCCGAGCTTATAAACAATGGTTAGGTACCCAGCGACTCTCAATGCGTCAGCAGCATAAAGGGGGTGAAAAGCTGTTTGTGGATTATTGTGGCCCCACAATTACCATTACTTGTCCGACGACACAAGAAAAGCGCACTGCTCAGATATTCGTTGCTGTGCTAGGTGCATCAAATTATACCTATGCTGAAGCAACGTATAGTCAGCAACTTGAAGATTGGGTAATGAGTCATGCGCGTTGCTTTGAATTTTTAGGCGGCGTTCCTGACGTTGTTATTCCCGATAATCTCAGAAGTGCTGTCAGTAAAACCTGTCGCTACGAGCCTGATTTAAATCCGACGTACCACCAGTTAGCCGAGTACTTTAACGTTGCTGTCATTCCGGCTAGACCTTATAAACCCAAAGATAAATCGAAGGCTGAAGTCGGCGTACAAATTGTTGAGCGTTGGATCATGGCACGCTTACGTAACCAAACCTTCCACAGCTTAGCGCAACTCAATCATGAAATAGCAAAGCTACTGGATATGATGAACAATAAGGTGATGAAGCAATATCAACAATCACGCAAACAGCTATTTGATATGGTGGATAAAAACGCATTAAAGCCATTGCCTGAAAAGCCCTATCAATATACACAAATCAAAACAGTACGTGTGCATATTGATTACCATGTTGAAATAGAAAAACATTACTACAGCGTGCCTTATCTGTGGGTTAAAAAACAATTACGCGCACACATATCCAATCAACTCGTGCAGCTTTATTATGACGGCACTTTAATAGCACAGCATCCTCGCTCAAACCGTTTAGGCGGACATACGACACAGACACATCATATGCCAAAGGCGCATCAAAAACAGCATGAGCAGTCACCGATAAATTTACGCTCATGGGCATTGAGTATCGGTGATTATACTCATCAAGTCGTTGAATTATTGCTTAATAGCAAACGTCATCCAGAGCAAGCTTATCGCACCTGTTTAGGGGTGTTAAGTTTAGCTAAAACGTATTCAAAAGAACGCCTCGAGCGAGCATGTTACCGAGCAATTTGCATGAATACGACCACACACAGATCTATTAAGCAAATGCTGCAAAAAGGGTTAGACCAACAACCATTACCCACACTCCAAACAGAGCCAGAAAAGCCAATTACACACAGCAACATACGTGGCACAGATTACTACCATTAAGGAATTCAAACATGATAGAAACAATTAATCAGCAACTTCAATTGCTCAAGTTATCGGGTATAAAGCAAGCACTCAAGCAGCAGCTTGAACAGCCAAACCTATATCAAGAACAAAGCTTTATAGAGCGCGTCAGTTTATTGCTAACGCATGAAATTGATACGCGTGACCAAAGAAAAATAGAGCGATTGGTGCGACAAGCAAAATTCCGCGTACCGGGTCAGTTAAATCAACTCATTTACTCGCCGAAGCGCAATCTAGATAAAGCACAAATACGCAGCCTCAGCCAAAGCACCTGGCTGAGTTTACATCAGAATATATTAATAACAGGCGCCACAGGCTGTGGCAAAACCTACCTCGCGTGTGCCTTGGGTCACGAGCACTGTTTACAAGGAAAAAGTGTCTTCTATATTCGATTAAAAGAATTACTTGAAAGTCTATTTCTAGCACAGGCCGATGGCAGTTATCGAAAATTATTGGGTAAACTCATTAAATACGACTTACTTATTTTAGACGATTGGGGGCTAGAGCCACTCAGTGCTCAGCAACGAAGCGACTTACTTGAATTAATCGATGCTAGATATGGTTATAAATCACACATCATCATTAGTCAGTTACCACAGGAAAACTGGCACCAAATGATCGGCGAATCAACGCACGCTGATGCTATTTTAGATAGGCTGATTCATGGTGCAATTAAGTTGAATTTAAAAGGAGAATCGATACGAAAACAGTTAAATGAATTGACTGATGATGATCAGTTAAGTTAATTTAAAAATGGCTCTACAAAATGATAAATCAAGCGATCAAAGCTG
>NZ_JASDDE010000117.1:0-2600 GCF_030407565.1 Pseudoalteromonas sp. APC 3694 | reverse complement strand
AAAAAGTGATCGGCTTGAATGGTATTGAGCGATCGGCATCATGGTATTACGCAACACCAACAATCGAAAAATATTAAAATAATTATAAATCAGCATTTTGAGTGAATATAAAGAATCTGCATAATTGTTTATGAAATACAAATTCATGCTAAAAACCGTCCGATTAACTTTAAAATGGTCTTTATCAAATCACCTATTTTTCGCTGCCTTAAGTCACGTTATAGCGCTTATTTAAGGCTAACTTATACTAATATAAATTGGTATCCAAATGACACACCAAATATTACCCTTTGAAACAGCGAATATTTTCTATGTGAAACATCATATGCATAACGGTAAAACAAGGCATCTTTTAATGAGCTTTAAAATTAATAACTAACAAAAAGTTCAATTATATTATCGTGACTATGGTAGCAGTCTGTCGCCATCTCCAGTTTAAGATAAAAAAGTCGATATTAGATCCACGGTTTGAATATGTTTTTAACTGAATTTTTCCTATGATTATCTGAAATATTTATGGGGATCAGATCATGAATACTGTAGTTAAAAACTGGCGTATCGTTTCTATTTTTAAAGGTGAAGAAATGGTCGGAAAAATTTTATGGGGTATTTGTGTCGATGATATGACTTACCGATTCGCAGCAGGCGATTACATTAGCACATCAAAAATAGTAGAAGTCTCACCTCACAGCCAGTTAATAAAAACCGTCAGCGGTAGCCTTTATCAAGTTATTGGCGAAGGGCAAAAAGCAGAGGTGCAAATGAAAGACTTCGAACTCCTTCGTCGCGGCTTCAGTCCTGAGCAGATCACCCAATTGAATTTAGCACCAAACGGATTTTTTCATTAACTCTGCCAAATGAGAGCTTATTATGCCAACACAAACAATTAATTTTAACAATGCGGAATGCTCCGCTTGCCATAAAAAACATATCGATATCAAGACTGAGATAGTTGCACCGTCGTCTTCTAGACCTAAAGCCATTCGCAAGAAAATATTTTTTCGGTGCGAAGAACACCTCAATTGTGATGCTGATGAAGTGGAAAAATTGGCACTAGTTAAAGTCCAATTTCAGGATTTAAAAGAAAGTAATCTTGTTGACGGTAAAACTTTCCTGAAGCAACTTAATACTGACTAGTGGGTGAGCAGCTATCGCTCAAAATTTTTCCTCCTTATGTAACGATAGCCTTAGCCTGCCCCTCATAAAAACCATGAAGACTATGCCTCAACATAGCCATCACTTATTGTGAAAAAATTAAGAGGTAAGCTTTTGAGCAGCATTTTCTAGTTTTAGTTTTATATCGTCAGAGATAACTGGAAATGCTATGCCACAATCACCTTCAGGAACTGCTGGTCCATCTTCATCCCACTCATTACCTGTATAAGCATTAATAAGGCGGTAACTATTTTGGGTGATATTTATATCATGTTGTAAGCCAATGAAGTGCCAAAACCACTTTTCTTCATCATCTTTTACGGCCTGTATGATTTCCAGCAATTTATCTCGTGACGGTGAAACAAGCATCTCAGCTTTTATCCAATCGAGAAATACAGAAAATGGAATCACAGGTTCATCCTTATCATGAAAATCAAGCGCGTAAGTAATAGATTCAATCACGGCATAAGGCTCATCAGAAAAATACCCACTCCAGCAATATTTATGGTTTTCACCAAATTGTTCGCTGACTGATTTCAAACTAGATGGACGTGGCAACACCGCATCATGACTGTTTTCGAGTTTTTCTAATAATAGCGTTAATAGTTTTCTATAAGGGGCTATTTGCTGATATTGCTCAGCAACTTCAGACTGAAGCCCGTTAAGTGAATGGTTAGCTAGTTTTTTGCTATACCAATATTCGCCACTTCTGTTATCTGGATTTTCTTCATATTCAGCCAATATCTGCGCGGCAATAACGAGACCAACCAATATTGCTTTTGAATCATTTTCATTTATCTGTGACGTTAAAACATTTAGCATACGCGTTGCACTTAATGCTTCCTCAAAAGAAGCCCCGGCATAAAACGTGTAAATATCCTTTAACGAAATACTGTTGAATTGCTCCCATACTTGCTGGATTCGTTGGCATACCTGAAGCGACTCCATTGCATCAAAGCTGAAACCCTCCATACGTTCAAAGCACTGTATATTGGCTAGCTCAAGGTCTTTAACATTAACGTTAGATGCAACTTGAAATGCCGCATAGCTTTTAAAGCCGCAGAACGCAGCGAATGCTTCATATAAATGGCTTTTCTTAATCGATGGAAGTACTGTTTTTAACTCAGAATGAGCCTTAAAAATGATAGGTTTTAAATTTTTCATATACATATCCATATGCTTGAGACAGTGATTAACTGTTATCAATCATTGCTACACGCGATTACAACATGATCTCTCAAGCCATGTATATATCATCAAAATCAATATTGGGTTTTCTTTACGCCTTTTCAGGTCAATTTACTGTTTTTTACTCACGTGCAAGTATGGCTAGCGCCATCGATAAAGATATAAGGTTTCTTAAATTCAGGCAACTTTTATGAAGAAAATGCTGAAAAAAACTGGTTATGAAAACTTTTTTAAAAAAATTTAAAATTATTTTAATA
>NZ_JASDDE010000116.1:0-2604 GCF_030407565.1 Pseudoalteromonas sp. APC 3694 | reverse complement strand
TGCATATTCCGGAGCATCGTGAACAGTGATTCCGGCCCATCGTGAACACCCGTTCTGGTTTTAGCGTGAACGCTCATTCCGGTTTTATCGTGAACACTTTTGACTGATTTTCCGGAATCGGTGTTCACACCAAACCAGTACAATTTCAACGCATTGATTATTAATTACTTTGTTAAGCTATTTCCTTTTTGTATTACTGAGGAAGGGATATGGCGACTAAGAGGATCACAATGCGTAAAATTCGAGAAGTGTTGAGGCTACATTTTGCTGCCCAACTCAGTGTCAGAAAAATAAGTGCCAGCACTAAGATCAGTGTCGGTGGTATTCAAAAACTACTCACTAAAGCCAGAGCTTTATCGTTAAGTTGGCCACTGCCCGACGAGCTTGATGATTCTGTGCTTGCTAGTCAGTTCTATCCTCGCGCCGACACTCGGCCATCCCAGCGATTTGAAGTGCCAGATTGGCCAGCCATTCGAAAAGAATTAACGGGCAAAGGCGTCACCAAGAACTTACTCTGGGAAGAATATACTCAGCAATATCCGAATCGTTGTTACAGCTATTCTCAGTTCTGCGATCGCTATATGACCTGGCTTAAAAAGCAAAAACGTTCGATGCGACAAGTGCATAAAGCAGGAGAAAAACTCTTTGTCGATTATGCGGGTCAAACGATGCCCATTGTTTGTAATGCGACGGGTGAAGTGAAGTTCGCCCAGATATTCGTGGCGGTGATGGGCGCATCAAATTATACATTTTGTGAAGCAACCTGGAGCCAAAGTCTACCCGACTGGATCGGCAGTCACGTGCGAGCATTTGAATTTATCGGCGGTATACCTGACATGGTTATCCCCGATAATTTACGCAGTGGTGTCAGTAAAGCGTGTCGCTACGACCCTGATGTTAACCCGAGTTATCAGCAATTGGCCGCGCATTATGGCACCGTGATTGTGCCTGCTCGTCCCAGAAAACCACAAGATAAAGCCAAGGCCGAAGTGGGCGTGCAAATCATTGAACGCTGGATACTCGCCAAGTTACGACACCAAACCTTTTTCTCATTAGCTGAGCTAAACCATTGCATCAAAGCCTTACTGCTTGAGGTCAATAATAAGCCCTTTAAGCAACTGAGTGGGACACGACAATCATGGTTCGAGTCAATCGACAAACCCGCCCTCGCGCCTATGCCCAAACTAGCTTATCAATTCACGGATATTAAACACGTCAAAGTGAATATTGATTATCACGTTCAGTATGATAACCATCTTTACTCGGTACCCCATCACTTGGTGGGTGAAAAGCTTGAACTTCATGCCAAAGACAACTTGATTGAGGCTTATTTCAAGCATAAACGCATCACCAGTCACCCGAGAAAATATCATCCGGGCATGACCACCACATCCGAGCACATGCCTGTAAAGCATGAGAAGCATCATAAATGGTCACCAGGGCGTTTAATGAATTGGGCGAAAGATATTGGAGATGACGTTTTGCTCTGGGTGAAAGCACAATTGGCACAGAAACAACATGAAGAACAAGCGTATCGTGTGTGCTTAGGCTTACTCAACCTATCAAGAAGCTATCCCGCCGATCGGCTCAATAACGCCTGTGCGATAGCCAATCAATACAGTTTATATCGGTTAAAACATATCAAAGACATACTCAGTAGCAACCAAGATAAATTGCCGCGAACGCAAGAAGAGCCGTCGACGTTATTGCCACAATCCCATGAAAATATCCGTGGTCCTAAAAGCTTCCATTAAGGTAAGGAAATTCTATGTTAGAACAAACGATAACTCAGCTTCGTCAACTCAAACTCAGTGGTATGGCCAACGCCTTAGTGAGCCAAATGGAACAACCAAGTACTTATGAAGGGTTGTCCTTCGATGAGCGACTACAACTGCTAGCAGACAGTGAAGCCCAAGACCGAGAGAGCCGAAAACAACAACGCTTACTTAAAGCGGCAAAACTTAAATTAGCCGCTAACGCCAGAGACATAGATTATCATCACCCGCGAGGTCTCAATCAATCGATGATGGCATCGCTACTGCAATGTGATTGGCTGAATAAATCACAAAACTTACTCATCACAGGCCCTTGCGGTAGCGGTAAAACCTATATCACTTGTGCGCTTGCGCATACAGGATGCATGAAAGGCTACAGCGTTAAATATTACCGACTCTCAAGGTTGATGCTTACGCTGACACAAGCCAAAGCAGATGGCACTTACAGTCGAATGTTACAGTCACTCGCTAAGATCGACTTACTCGTTTTAGATGATTGGGGGCTTGAGCCACTTAAAGCGGCACAACGAAATGATTTAATGGAGATCATGGATGATAGGCACGGCAGTTCATCAACCGCCATCATCAGTCAATTACCCACCGAAGAATGGCATCAATCCATCGGCGATAATACCTTAGCCGATGCCATTTTAGATCGACTAATGCACAATGCTCATCGGATAAAATTAAAGGGGGAGTCTATGAGAAAAATTCAATCTAAAATTGACCATCGTGAACACTTAGGTTAAAAATGTCATGAACCCAATGCGTGGAATTTAAGTGTTCACGATAAAACCGGAATCGGTGTTCACCATCACCGGAATACGCA
>NZ_JASDDE010000115.1:0-2607 GCF_030407565.1 Pseudoalteromonas sp. APC 3694 | reverse complement strand
ATTTGTTGTATGTTACATTTAATTCATGTAATAGTACAAAAACGAAAATAACCGAATGTTAAAGTGTAAAAAATAATGAATAATTATATCCTTTCAATTGATCAAGGTACGACTAGCTCTCGCAGTGTTTTATTCGATTTAAATGGCAAAGTTGCATATATAGAACAACAAGAATTTGAACAACATTTTCCAAAAGATGGTTATGTTGAGCATAAGCCTGAGGACATATGGGAGTCTGTTCTTCATACCATTAATGCTGTTATGAAGAACCTAGATCCTGAGCATGATAAAGTTATTGCTATTGGTATTACTAATCAACGCGAAACTACAATCGTTTGGGATAAAGTAACCGGTGAACCCATTTATAATGCGATAGTCTGGCAAGATAGGCGTACAACAGAACTATGCGATAGTTTAAGGCTTGCAGGAAAAGAAGAACTAATTATGCAAAAAACGGGGTTATTAATCGATCCGTATTTTTCTGCGACTAAAATAAATTGGATTTTAGAAAGTTGTCCAGGCGCTCGTGAAAAAGCAGAAAATGGTGATTTAATTTTTGGTACGGTCGATACTTATTTGTTATGGAAGTTGACAGGCGAAAAAGAACATCGCACAGATGCAACTAATGCATCGAGAACTATGCTATTTAATATTCATACGCAAGAATGGGATACCGAACTACTTGAATTACTTGATGTTCCATTAAATATGCTACCAGAAGTAATGGATTCATCAGATGACTTTGGTATGGCGAGTGAAAAATATTTAGGTTACGAAGTGCCTATTTTAGGTATGGCAGGTGATCAACAGTCAGCACTGTTTGGCCAAACATGCTTTCAAGCAGGTATGGCTAAAAGTACCTATGGAACAGGGTGCTTTATGATGGTTAATACAGGTGATCAAGTTCTTCAATCTAAAAATAGACTTCTTAGTACTGTCGCCTATCGTTTGAATGGCAAACCAACCTATGCATTAGAGGGCAGTATTTTTATAGCTGGCGCAGCAATTCAATGGCTTAGAGATGGCTTACAGTTAATTGAAAAAGCAGATGAAACAGAATTACTCGCTATCAATACCTCCCTAGATCATGGAATATATATGGTTCCTGCATTTACTGGTTTGGGTGCACCATATTGGGATCCAAATGCTCGTGGGGCTATATTTGGATTAACTAGAGATACGGGTATTAAAGAGATAGTAACAGCAGGATTACAGTCTGTTTGTTTTCAAACTAAAGATCTTCAAAAGGCTATGGAATCAGACGGCGTTAGGCCTCAGGTACTTAGAGTTGATGGTGGTATGGTCATAAATGGATGGCTTATGCAGTTTTTGTCAGACGTTTTAGGTGCAGAGGTTGACCGTTCAACTATTAGTGAAACGACTGCTTTAGGTGTAGCTTATCTTGCAGGACTTAGGGCTGGTGTATTCTCATCGCTTGAGTCATTGGCAACTAATTGGAATTGTGAAAGACGATTCGAACCTGGCATGACCAAAACAAAACGTGATGAGCTTTATGATGGCTGGTGTAAATCAGTTAAAAAAGTACAAAGTGAAGGATAAGTTACTAATTTACCTTTAAATATAAATTCATACCAAACTTGTTTGATTAGAGTTTATGGATGTAAGTAAAGTTATTAAAACTCGCAATCATAAACTCTAAGCTCAATAGGATAGTTTTATTAGTGACCATTATAGATGCTTTTAAGGATATCAAGCACTTTGAATTACAACATTTAAACAAAAATAGTTTCATAGTGTAGATAGTATTCGCTTATAGAAAGACATGTTCATTAAGGTAGATTTAATTTTAGCTTTTAGCAAGGAATATAAAATGACACCATTTATAGCAGAAATATTAGGAACGGCCCTCTTAATTTTAATTGGAGGCGGTGTAGTTGCTAATAATATTTTAAAAAAAACAATAGGTGAAGGAGGAGGGTGGATGGCTGTTACTACAGCTTGGGGTCTTGCTGTATTTATTGGTGTGGTTGTCGCTGGCCCTTATAGTGGAGCACATCTAAACCCAGCTGTAACACTTAGCTTAGCAGTAGCTGAAAAATTTTCTTGGACTGAAGTCCCTGCTTACATTGCTGCACAATTTATTGGTGCAATGATTGGAGCTTTTTTAGTTTATGTAATATATAAAGATCACTTTGATGCTACAGATGATGCAGAATTAAAACGAGCAGTCTTTTGTACAGCACCAGCAATACCAAATACATTTAGAAATATAATTAGTGAAATTGTAGGTACTTTTGTTTTATTGATTTGTGTATTTTATTTTTCGGCGGCTGAAATCGACAATGGTACTGGGACTAAAATTGGTTTGGGCTCTATAGGTGCAATTCCAGTTGCTTTTGTTGTGTGGGGAATTGGGCTTTCATTGGGTGGTACAACAGGATATGCAATAAATCCAGCTAGAGATTTAGGGCCTAGAATTGTACATGCTTTGTTACCGATCAAAGGTAAGATAGATAGTAATTGGAGTTATTCATGGATTCCAGTGTTAGGTCCGACTATAGGTGGTACTTTAGCTGCGTTACTTTACACTATTCTTAGTTAATAAAAGTTATAATTAAGATCCAGATGCTCTGTATAATACAGGGC
>NZ_JASDDE010000011.1:5923-84966 GCF_030407565.1 Pseudoalteromonas sp. APC 3694 | reverse complement strand
AGTTAGCGCTGAAAATAGCTGCTTGAGATAGATTTATTATCCAGAGTTCAGGTTAGTTAGTAACTAGCTTTACTCTATTGTTTGTATTTCATGAACGGTGACAACACCATCGTGTTTATTACAATCAATTTTAATTTCGCCGAATGTTCGTCTCGGTGATGTTGACCTACGGCAGGTCATGTTTTGAGCTTTAACACCAAACTGCTCAATATAAACGGCAACAATTGCATCTATTTCTTGCTTCTCGTGTGTTGTCGCAGCAGTATAAAAAGTATCATATTGTTGTGACCAATTTTCAACGCCTGCTTCTGCAGCAACACCCAACCACCCCATACCAAGCTTAATTGATTGCTCTAAATATTGCCCTTTTAAAAACATAAACGCTAGGGTGTATTGTGCACTTTTATAGCACAATGCAGCGGGCTCTTCTAAATAGTTAAAAGCCTCTTCAAACTCCTCTTTTCTGTATGCCTTAACACCATTATATTCTTTTTTCTTCATGGTATTATCGCTGTAAAGACTTATTGGTGACGAATTACAGCCAGTTATTAAAGCCATCAATACCAGCAAAGTGGCACTCAATTGTCAATGATTCATTATTATCCTTAATTTATTATTGTTTTTGCCCAGAAACATATACCACTTTTAAAACACCCGCCCTAAAATATGTTAGCATAAATTTAACATTATCATGGGATTGCAAAGCTTACAGCGATTATTTTATTAGCGCAGTTTTAATCGCCTATTAAAAGTAGATAAACCTAATTTTTTAATACCCTGTATTTATACACAAGGCACTTTACCACTTTAAGCAAAATACTTTTAACTGACGTAAATCTATCACTGACTGCCCGTTTGCTGAACCAGTAATAATAACTGCGCGGCCGCTTTGGCATCGTCTAATGCACGGTGATGATTGGTTAAGTCTAAATTAAAGTGTGCCGATAAATTACCGAGTGAGTATGACTTTAATCCCTTAAATGCTTTGCGTGATTCAACGACTGTACACAGTTTCGGCATTTTAAAATTAATCCCTATCCTCTCAAGCTCTTTTTTAATAAAGCCATAATCAAAATTAACATTATGCGCCACAAAAATACTGCCTGATAATTGATTCAGTAACGGCGCTGCAATCTCGCTAAATATGGGCGCATTGCTTACCATGGCATCGTTAATACCAGTTAGTTTGGTAATAAAGCGCGGGATGGGTCGCTCTGGGTTTATCAATGTGGTCCATGTATCAACTATTTCGCCCTGCTTTACTTTAACAATACCAATTTCGGTAATGCGGTTACCGCCTTTGAGGCCTCCTGTAGTTTCAATATCTACCACACTATAAATACGGTTAGGGTCTACATACCACTTCACCGCGGCAATATTGACTTTAAAACCAATGTTTTTTAAATTATCGATGCTCACTAGCTGGTTTCTTTTAAGCTTGTCTCCGGGGGCTTTTACCTCCTCAAAATGAACTGCGCTGTTATCAACAATCATTAAATCGGGGTAACCATCTTTTAATTGTCGGTAGTTTTTTGCCATGTTTTTTAAATGGCTTAATAGCGCATTTATCGGGCTGTTTAAAATAAGCATCTCTAATGGCTTTAATACATCTTTGTGCCATCTAAATAAGCCATTTGATTGATCATAATACTTCGCTGAATGGTTACACACTAAACGCAGCAATTTTTGGGTACTATTACACGCAGCCAGCCGCGCCTCTACTTGCGAGGATTGATTTAAATAAAATGTATCTGTTTTTAAGGCTTGCGGGTAAATATCAAACTCATTGCAGGGGGGTGTCGGAGTTTCAATAAAAAGTTCCTGCCAAAAAACCAGCGCAAATAAGCTTTGCCACAAGGTATTCTCGGTATAAAAAACGTGTTTACCTTGGCGAGTGTAGTGATCACTTACACCTAACTCAACATCGCCACGATAGAGCTCATCAACTTCTATAATACAGCGTGTACTGGCTAACATTTCACTAAGCCGTGAGCGTGTTTGCTTGTTAAATTTGCGCATTAAAAAGTCATCCGCAAAGTACAGTAACTCATCGGTGAGCGGATTTTCTATAATTTTCTCAAGTTGCGCCTTTACCCATTCTTTATTGCCTAAACGGTATTGCTCTCTTATTTGAATTTCTAGGGCGTGCGCATCATCCTCGCAGGCATTAAGTACATCAAACGCTAATACAGGGTTAGTTGTTTTTAGTTGCTTATAAAGTATGATCAATAACTTATTCTTTAGCTCTCGAGCTACAACCCCTACTGCTAATTCATTTATTAACTGTTTTGCTAACGTCTCATTTTCATTGTCATCTTTCGCGTTTTTAACGGCTAACCGAAAACGGTTTAACACATAGTTAGATTGCGCTTCCTCAATTGAGTCAAAGCGAGACAAACTTTCATTATGCCCTTGCCTAACAGGGGTTACCCCTAAATCTCTTAGTACAAACCGGTTTTGATGATTAACATCACCGGCACTGAGCCTGCCAATATACAAAAACTCAAAATACTGGTAACACTCATCTCTATTATTGATCACGTACTGATTATACAAATGCGAAAGACGCTCTGGCTTAGATTCAAAAAATGAAATAGCGACTTCAACTAAACAACTTTTAGCAGCACTTTTTTTAAATAGTGGTGGCAGCTCTTGTTGAGCTAACAACTCAATTAAGGCCGGCTTTGTTAGATGGCTAAGCAGTTGCTTAGCGTCTGCTTGTGAGGGTTCACAGATTAACCCAGCTGTTTTTAAATTAAAAAGTGACTGATAAGGCGAAATAATCTCTTCATAATTTAATGACTGAGTTTGCACTAAATAAGGTTTACGAGAATAAATACGTGCTAGCATGCATTGGCTTTGCTCGTCGAGGGTGTTTATTTTATTAATAAATGTAATGTGCTTTTGCTCAAGTAAATGCATACATTTATCGCTTACAAAGCCTATTAGCTCTTTAAAATGTGCCAAATAATATTTTGCTGGTAACTCTTTTTTCATAAAAACCGCCAGTACTGTATATAAAAACAGTATAATTATTTGAGCGCTTTTAGCAACCCAATTAGGAGTTAATAGCCTTTTAGAATTTAAATTGATTCAATCTCGGGCGCTTTAATTTTAGCGAGGTTTGTTACTTAATAAACTAAGTTAAAACCGAGCACCCTTTTTATACCCTGGCCCTTATCTTCACCTGTGTAGATAGCAGAACCCTTCAAGCAGTGCGTGTTTAACATTAACGAAGCGTTAGTACCTATTTACGGGCATTCACATGGCAAAAGATCTATTTTTCTTAAAAACCAAACATACTGCTGAAACTTCAATCTCAAAAGATAAACAGACCCTCGCGCAACTCAATTAATTTATTTATGCATACGTATTACTATTGAAATATCTTTTTTAGCGTGATTACTCTGTGCTAAGGTTGCCCGCAAATTATTAGTGGTACTTTAACTTCATTACACATAATAAAAATTAGGATTGAACAACATGACAACACAGCATGCAACTAAAGGTGAGCAAAGCGCACAGACAAAGTGCTCACTTTTATACGTTATTTTTATATCGGCTGTTGCCGCCATTGGTGGCTTTTTATTTGGTTTTGATTCAGGCGTTATAAATGGCACTGTATCGGCATTAGGTAATACATTTAACTCAAGCAGTGTAGCAACAGGGTTTAATGTTGCCTCTGTTTTACTTGGTTGTGCGCTGGGTGCTTTAGCTGCTGGCCCATTAGCTGACAAATTTGGCCGTCGCGCTATTATGATTGTCACTGCACTTATATTTGCTATCAGTGCATTTGGCTCTGGTATTGCTGATAGCTCAGCTGAGTTTATTTTTTACCGCTTATTTGGTGGATTAGGTATCGGTGCGGCATCTGTTTTAGCGCCGGCTTATATTGCAGAAGTAGCACCTGCCAGCTTACGCGGCCGTTTAGCAACACTGCAGCAGCTTGCTATTGTTCTTGGCTTATTTGCAGCCTTTTTAAGTAACTACCTAATTGCTAATGCCGCAGGCGGTGCCGAGGGTATTTTACTGTTAGACTTAGCTGCATGGCGCTGGATGTTTTGGGCTGAACTGGTTCCTGCAGGCTTATTTTTGATTGGCGTACTTTTTATTCCTGAGTCACCGCGTTACTTAGTCGCACAAGGCAAGCTTAAACACGCTAAAACTGTATTTAATAAAATCTCAAATGACGATGCTGATGCGCAAATCAGTGACGTAAAGCAGTCTCTGAAAAGTGATAAAAAACCAAGTATTCGCGACTTATATATTGATGGCAGTAAAAAAGTACACCCTATTGTTTGGGTGGGTGTAGCTTTATCAGTTTTCCAACAATTTGTTGGTATTAACGTGGTATTTTATTACGGTTCAGAACTTTGGCAAGCCGCTGGTTTTGATGAATCACAATCACTGTTTATAAACGTGCTTGCGGGTACCACTAATATTTTATCGACCTTTATAGCTATTGCTTTAGTCGATAAAGTAGGTCGTAAGCCACTATTATTGGTAGGTAGCATAGGTATGTTTATTAGTTTAAGTGCACTTACCTACACCTTTGGCAGTGCAGGCCTTGATGAAGCGGGCAAGTTAGCACTTAGCGAAAATATGGGTACCTTTGCTTTAATAATGGCTAACCTGTTTGTGGTATTTTTTGGTTTAAGCTGGGGCCCAATTGTGTGGGTACTGCTTGGTGAAATGTTTAATAATCGCATTCGCGGAGCAGCCCTTGCGGTTGCAGCTAGTGCGCAGTGGATAGCTAACTTTGCTATTACTATGACCTTCCCTATCATGCTAGGTAGTATTGGTTTAGCAGGCGCCTATGGCTTTTACACTCTCTCAGCGTTTATTAGTGTGTTCTTTGTGGTTAAATACATTAAAGAAACACGCGGTATGAAATTAGAGTCAATGTAATCACTTGGCTGGAGTAAAATAGCGCTTAATAATGCTGTTTTACTCCAGCGTATTTAACCCTCCTTTGTAAGCCCTTTCATTTACCTGTTCCTCATCCACAAACAATATGCTTTTTTAGTATATATAATCTTTTAAAGTTCTTTTTTGGAATATAAAAAGGGTGCAAATAACCCGGCTACTTTTTCAGCTAATGGCACGCAAATGTCGGTAGGTATAGAATTATTTGCTCCTAAGCGTAACTACACCGCTGCAAAGGTCGATGAATACTTTCCCAATGCACTGTATTTGGACGCAACCACCAAAAAGAGTGATAACAGCTTATTTGCAATTCCCGAATTTGCTATTGGCCATCAACTAAATGAGCGCATTAATATTGGCCTATTAGTTTACGGTAACGGCGGAATGAACACAGAATATGTGGCTGATTCAGCTCCTCAAGGCACATTTTATGACGGTACCACCGGTGTTGACTTAAAACAGTTATTTGTCAGCCCAACCATGAGCTATCAATTAAATGAGCAAATACGCCTAGGTGTATCTGCTATTTATGTAGTGCAACAATTTGAAGCACAAGGTTTGGCAAATTTTGCCGCTTTTTCGCAAGCACCAGAGGCGCTGTCTAATAATGGCGTTGATACCAGCACAGGCATTGGAATACAACTTGGGATCAGCCACATTATTAATTCGTCATTTAGCTGGGGCGCCAGTTACCGTTCATCAGTGTCTATGGATAAATTTGACCGTTACAGCGGCCTGTTTGCAAAGCAAGGCGGGTTTGATTTACCAAGCTCTATTCAGCTCGGTACCGCTTGGCAGTTTTTACCATCGCACCAAGTGGTGTTTGATTGGCAAAAAATAAATTACAGTGAAGTAAAAAGTATCGCCAACCCTATTACTAATTTAATGTCAGCGCCACTAGGGGCTGAAGCCGGAGCAGGCTTTGGTTGGCACGATATGAGTATTTATAAACTGGGTTATCAATGGCAACGCACTGAGCAACAAAAAATTAGGTTTGGTGCTTCTTATACCGAGCAACCCATTCCATCATCTGACATTTTATTTAATATTTTAGCGCCCGGTGTACAAGAATGGCATTTTACAGCAGGCATTAGTCATGCACTTAGTGACGCGGTGCAATTTAACGCAATGGCTTTTTATTCACCTTCTAAAAATGTAACAGGTGCAAACTATTTAGCGCCTAATCAACAACTATCAATTTCAATGGAACAATCAGGATTGGGTGTATCCCTTGCTTGGAGGATTTAAACGATGACAACCGAATTCACACCACTATCTGGGGCTATTGGCGGTGGTTTAATTGGTCTAGCCTGCGCGTTATTACTGGTTTTATTTGGTAAAGTAGCGGGAATTTCAGGGCTTATAAAATCAATTTTTAATCCACTGGCAGCAGCTTCTCGTTGGAAACTTTGTTTTATGATGGGGTTATTACTAGCAGGTGTATTTATACAATTATTTGCCCCTGAGCTGTTAGTAGGTGAATTAAGCTTATCCCCTTGGATGATTATTATTGCAGGGCTTTTGGTCGGTGCGGGAACCACGTTAGCGAATGGCTGCACCAGTGGTCACGGCGTGTGTGGTATGTCGCGCTTTTCGGCTCGTTCATGGGTATCAACCTGTACGTTTATGGCAATCGCCATTATCACCGCTAATTTAGTAGGGTAAATCATGCACGCAATTATTACGCTTATTTTAGGGTTTGTATTTGGTTTGGGACTAATTATTAGTGGCATGACCAACCCAGATAAAGTGCTTAACTTTCTCACTTTTAATCAGCAATGGGACGGTAGCTTAATTATTGTTATGGCTGTTGCAATGACCATTATGATGGGCGCATGGTTTTGGCTCACTAAAAAAGGCACGCCGGTGTTTACCGACAAACTAAGCCTTAGCGATTTAAAAAAGGTCGATACGCGGTTAATTACTGGCTCTATTTTATTTGGTTTAGGTTGGGGCTTAAGCGGCGTGTGCCCGGGCCCCGGGCTTGTACAACTGGTATCACTTAAAACAGAGTTTTGGTTATTTTTTGCTTCAGTACTTGGCGGTATGTGGCTGACCAAAAAAGTATAATATGAATTGCCGAGCACGCCTCGGCCACTTAGCATGCTAACCGTGATCTATGCTGTGTGCTCTTCAGCTGCTGCTCAACTGAGTATATTACCAATCACTGTATATAAATCATCGCTATTAAAGGGTTTGGCTATAAAGTCATCCATACCAACAATTAAACAGCGCTGCTTATCTTCTTCATAAGCATTTGCAGTGATCGCCACTATAGGTACTCGTAAGCCGGTTGATTGCACGTGTTACGGAGATGCATGCCCATTATTACACGACAGTGGCTGATTTTGGTCGGGAATTTGCATGTTCAGTGGCGAGTAGCATGGCGGAATTTATTGGAAGGCTAGATAACCCAAGCAATGAGATTTGGACGATCAAACGGGACGATAAAATCCATCTGTTGCCATTGATGGTGAAGATCTTGGGCATAATCGAGCACATTTACGATGGTTCATTGCGGACGACTCTTTGAGAGGTTTCGGACTAGGTAAACAGCTTCTCAATTCTGCATTAGCTTTTGCCGATGCTCAGGGTTTCGTCCAAATCAACTTATGGACTTTCTCAGGGCTTAATGCAGCTCGATATCTTTACGAAAGTCAGGGCTTTGCATTGGTGGAAGAGAAACTAGGCTCAAAATGGGGTGTAGAAGTCTTGGAGCAACGCTTCACCAGGTGCATATAAACGTGAATAAATATTTAAGGAGTCTCAATGACAGCTACAAAAGAAGAAGTTATCGCTTTCATGAAATCGGAGTTTCCACAAAGTAAATGCGTTGTGGAAGCAGTGAGCAACGGTAGAGCGACTGTATCTCATCATGTAGGTCAGGATGAATTACGTCCTGGCGGAACGGTTTCGGGGCCTGTTTTAATGAGTGTGGCTGATGTGGCACTTTATGTGGCGATACTTGGTAAAATTGGCATCGTGCCATTGGCAGTAACAACTAGCCTTAACATCAACTTCTTACGTAAGCCATCGGCAAATGAGCGAATCATTGCGGAATGTTCTCTGATAAAAGTCGGCCGTACTCTCGTGGTTGGGGAGGTTTCTCTGTACTCTGAGGGGGTGAGTGATTTAGTAGCACATGTTGTGGGTACATACTCTATACCGCCCTATACATCGAAACGAAGTGAGAATATTAAAACAATTAACTCTCTGAAAGCTTGACTCCGTTTAAAAGAAAAAAGGCAGTTATTTGAGGGGAAGATTAGTGGTTACCAATTGCAATCTTATATAAACGCCTACTTCAGGCCTGCAGCGGAGGCATTGAAGCAATTCGAGGCTAACAAACAAAGTCAGTCGGACAGCTAACGCTGTCGCTGCTTTGGGCGTAGAACGTTCGCCCCTTGTCTGAAGCGGACTTGCGCAAAAGTTATGTCCAACGTCCGCTAATCGCTCTTTGCCGAAGTTCGGCTCAGTGCCATGAGCAGTCATTCATGATCAACTTGTTTCTGCCCCAAAACGAGTCAATGCAAATGCTCCAAGGCGTTGTTTCGAGCAAGGAACGGGCCTATAGCTTAACGATATTTGTGCAGTGAGACAACTATGGTTAAATGTTAACGACAGCGTCGCCCAACCATTGGTTGAAGCTTAATAAATTACCTATTTACATTTCTGAGGTTTGCGTTTAAGGGCGTCAAGTATATTTACTGACTTGAGAATTTAATTTATTTCCAAGCATGTAATCAAGCAGCAGGTTTCTAGTTAAAACTTACCATTATATATTCCAGTAAAGAGTAGTTTTTTACGGGTTTCTCTTGTGTTTAAATGCCTCAACAAAAGCTAAAAATGCAGGTGATGACTGTCTTCTGTTGGGGTAATAAAGGTGAAATCCAGGAAAATACGGTGTCCAATCAGTTAATATTGATTTTAATCTACCATCATTCAGATAAGGTCTTGCCAGTTCTTCAGGAACAAATCCGAGACCAATACCATCAACGGCTGCATTCAGGACATGTATAATGCTGTTAAATACAATGTGCCCCTTACCCTTAACAGTAAACTCTTTACCATCTTTTTCAAACTCCCATGCATACACAGATCCTTCTGGCCGATGTCGAATATCAATGCACGAATGCTCAGGTAACTCGTAAGGTGTTTTAGGCTCTCCGTGTTGATTGAAATAATTGGGAGATCCAACCACAACGAGGCGTATATCGGGACCTATGGGAAGCGCTATCATATCTTGATTGATTGATTCACCTAAACGAATACCCGCATCAAACCTATCGGTAACAACATTGGTAAATCCATAATCGACGTATAGTTCAATAGTTACGTCAGGAAAATTCTCCAAGAATTGAGCCAGTTTAGGTCTTAAACAGAGTTCAATTTGATCATCTGTACACGAAATACGAATCGTGCCAGATGGTTTATCTCTTAGCTCTCCCAGAGCTTCCACCTCCTGATTTATCATCTCAAAAAGGGGTGACAAAGAGGTAATTAATCGTTCTCCCGCTTCTGTAGGTGATACGTTCCTAGTCGTTCTAGTTAGTAACCTTAGTCCCAGCCTTTCCTCTAGACTTTTCATTCTATGACTTAATGCTGATGGGGTAATACCAATTTTTGCAGCTGCCTTGGTAAAGCTTTCATCTTCAGCCACGGCAAGAAAAGCTTGTATGTCGTCAATTTTTGTAAAATTCATTATTGAGTTTTTCTCACAAGTTCATCAAATTACATGCTACTAATCATGT
The DNA here is from genome assembly GCF_030407565.1 of Pseudoalteromonas sp. APC 3694. Taxonomy (NCBI): domain Bacteria; kingdom Pseudomonadati; phylum Pseudomonadota; class Gammaproteobacteria; order Alteromonadales; family Pseudoalteromonadaceae; genus Pseudoalteromonas; species Pseudoalteromonas sp. APC 3694. The sequence goes on along the minus strand of NZ_JASDDE010000011.1, from coordinate 75,289 downwards.
TACTTAATCTGTGTCAATATTTAAATTAATAATCAGCTATTCAATCAAGACATGATGATACAGGGGACATACTTATGGCTTTAATAGATAGTACTAAACATGCTGAACAAGAACAGGTGTTATCAAATGTTGAGCCGTCTCGACGCGCCTTTTTGAAAAAATCTGGCGCATACGCTACCGCATTAGGCGCTCTATCAACTTCGGGCTCTGTGTTTGCTGCAAGCAATGGAGCTCCAACACTGACACTCTCAACTGAATGGGATAAGACCTTCGATAAAAGTGACAAAGTGGAGCATAAAAAAGTCAGCTATAAAACCCGCTATGGTATAACTCTGGTTGCAGACCTGTATGTACCAATAAATATCACAGGAAAACATGCGGCGTTAGCTGTGAGTGGCCCGTTTGGTGCCGTTAAAGAGCAATCATCTGGACTTTATGCCCAAACAATGGCAGAAAGAGGGTTTATTACGCTCGCTTTTGATCCGTCTTATACGGGAGAAAGTAGTGGTGAACCACGTAATGTTGCTTCTCCTGATATCAATACCGAAGATTTCAGTGCTTCTGTGGACTTTCTTGGCTCTTTACCTAATGTCGACCGTGAGAGAATTGGTGTTACTGGTATTTGTGGCTACAGTGGTATGGCACTGACCGCAGCAACGAGCGACCCACGCATTAAAGCAGTCGCAACCGCTTCAATGTACGACATGTCTCGTAGCATGAGTCGTAGCTACAAAGACAGTTATACAATGGAAGAACGCCATAAAGTTATGGATTATCTTGGTCAGCAACGTTGGGCCGATGTCGATCGTGGCAGTTATGGTTTGGGTTACCATGAGGTTACGTTCGATGACAATGGAAATATTGTCACTGGGGAACGTGTTCTGCCGGATACCTTATCTGCGAACCCAAACCCGGTACTTGCCATTTTCTTTGACTACTACCGTACCAAGCGTGGTTTCCACCCACGAGGTATTAATTCTGCATCAGCTTGGACTGCCACGACACCAATGTCATTCTTTAGCTTCCCTATGTACGCCAACATAGAAATGATCGCACCGCGACCAGTGCTATTGATTGCAGGTGATAATGCACACTCTCGTTATTATTCAGAAGATGTACACAAGTTGTCTCCTAATAATGCTGAGCTGATGATTATTCCTGACGCAGATCACGTCGATCTCTATGATCAAATGGACAAAATTCCATTTGATAAGTTGACGGCGTTTTTCCAGAAAAGCTTAGCTTAATAACTGGGCTGGTTAACGATGCATAAGATAACTAAAAGACTCATATATCCTGGTTTAATGGTTTACTCAAAGGTCGGTAGGACAAGCGCCGCATCGTGACGGTACTTCTTCATGCCGCTTTGTTTGTCAATATGCTCATTCTGTTGATAACGAGTATTGTGATTTCTAAAGCAGTGTTCGGTTTTCTGCTTATTGGGTAAAGGTAATTGTAGGTGTCCATTTAGGAACTCACTGGCCGAAAATCATGGGATTGAGCCGATCTTTGGTGAAGAATATATACAGGAAAATAGCTCTTCGCATTGCTGTAGCTTATATCGTGGCATTAGGCATATGGACGAAACTTACGTTTAACTACAGCCTTGATGTATGGAACTTCAAAACGTCTGTTACCCCTTTTTTTGGTCATTGGCTAACGGTCATCTCACTTCTTGCCGTTGTGACGCATTACGCTATGAAATATTGGCGTACCCAAAGTAGACAAGCCACAAGTAATTAATATATGGAAAGATGGCTAGATATTCCATTGCCATTTTTACCGAAGTTTAGATAGGTATAAAGATTTTATGAATTCTAAAGTTGAACGAGTGGACTCAGAACTTAATTTAGAACAGAGACAAAACAAAACTGAACCGGCTTACTGGAGTGGTATTTTTTCCATGACACTTTGCGTGTTTGCACTAGTTGCTTCTGAATTTATGCCAGTAAGCCTATTGACTCTAATATCGAGTTCTTTAGACGTTACTGAGGGTATGGCTGGTCAAGGGATCGCCATCTCCGGTGCATTTGCTGTGGTGACTAGTTTATTTATTTCAACACTGGCGGGCAATGTCAATCGTAAGACATTACTTTTGGTTCTGACCGGAATGATGGGGCTATCGGGTGCCATTATTGGCATTGCACCTAATTATACCATCTACATGGTGGGCCGAGCGATTATTGGAGCTGTGATTGGTGGATTTTGGTCAATGTCTGCGGCAACTGCGATGAGACTCGTTCCAGAAAATAAAGTCTCTCGTGCGTTAGCTATTTTTAATAGTGGTAACGCACTTGCAATGGTGATTGCAGCTCCTTTAGGTGCGTATTTAGGCACACTCATTGGCTGGCGTGGGGCTTTCTTAGCATTAATCCCGGTTTCAATCATTGCATTGGTCTGGCAGTGGTTGAGTTTACCCTCGATGCCAGTTGAAAAACGCACGATGAATTTAAGAAGTGTGTTCTCTATTTTTTATCTTTTTCGACGCCCAGTCGTCGTTGTCGGAATGATTGCAGTAGGCATTTTCTTTATGGGGCAGTTCAGCCTCTACACCTACATCAGACCGTACCTTGAAAATGTTACCCACACTGATCCCACTACGTTATCAATGACTCTGATGATCATAGGCGTGACTGGATTTATCGGTACGACAATTATTAATAACCCCCTCAAACACGGGTTCTACACAACCTTAGTGACGATTCCACTGATAATGGCCGCTATCTCAATTTCCTTAGTTATGTGGGGACATCTGGAAGGTTTAGTTATTGCACTGTTAGCTATCTGGGGGTTTGTTGCCACATCTGCGCCTGTTGGGTGGTGGGCTTGGGTGCCTAAAACATTCCCAAATAGTGCCGAAGCAGGAGGAGGATTAATGGTCGCAGTGGTTCAGTTATCTATCGCACTTGGCTCTACGGTAGGAGGAATTTTATATGATGTCAGCGGATACGAAAGTACCTTCCTTTCGAGCGCAATTCTCCTATTGATTGCTGCTGCTATGACGTTGCTGACAGCCAGAATGACGGTGAAATAAAACTCTGAAACAGCGTGTTATCGCTCATTCGGAATTCCGTCATTCGTGTTGATTGAGCAATTATGCTGGATTTTCAGCTTAACGTTATAGTCTGGTTCTACGTTATGCACAGTGCTAGATAAAAACTTCGTTAGAGAAATTACTCTAGAAGCGTGAACTTATCTTGAAATAATTCAGAAGAAAATATGAACTATATAGTTTATATACTAAATTAAGGAGTATGGATCAGAACCTTCGGAGCCTGATCCTCAACGAGAGTTTCAATTTTGCCAGCACACTTCCACTCATTTAGCGTATCTGGGTATAGTTTTGCCACTTCACTTTTAGGTTTCATCGCATTTAGCATTGCTCGCCTTACTGCATCATAGCTGGGTTCGCTGAAACTAAAGTAATAGCCAACAATACAATGGCTATACACATCTACTAACATAGTGAGTGTTGGCCGACCAAGTGGGATATGCAGCTCATCATCTAATAGAATAAGATCAAGCGGTGTATGGTCAATTTCAACTTTTTCGAGTACTCGGGTAGGCCGTGTATGCCCTTCTACTTTATTAAAAGCAATATCAGCAAGGCGCTTACCATAACGAGCAATCATTACTTCGTATTGTGGTAAGTTATCTATTCTGTTTTTAAACGCTTTATATGTTAAAGGCTTTAAAACACTGCCCACAACACTGTCGTTTTCAATAATAACTAAATCTGCATAATACTTATAAGCAGAAGCCACTGATGGTTTTTCTTTTACTAAGTAACGCTCAAGCGCTTTTTCAAAAAACTTATCGGTGGCTGTATCGCGCTCCCTGTTACCCTTTTTTTGGTGGCTTGGAATTAGCGCCATGATATTTTTATCTGCATTGGTATAAGCGCTATACCATCGTGCAGCGGTTCTCCAGCTAGGCTTCTTTTCTCCCTCAACTTCGGGCATTACTTTTAATAAAGGCTCAAGGTTTTTTTGTGTCCAACCGCCTTGAATATTAGCCTCAAGCCATTGAATATATTTAAGCTTAGCAAATGTTGTAGTTTTAATTTTTTCAGGAAGGGCTTGTAAATCTTTGGCGTAATTTTGAGGTAGTTTGGTTTCTGCTTTTGGTAATGGCTGGTTAAATTCATCATCAAACAAACCGTCATTAAACATTGTTAGACCAAATTGCTGTTTCTATTGATATTTCATTTGTAGTTAAGTCGGCAAATAACTGCCCTAGTGATAATAAGCGTAGCACCGTAGCAAGTAGCTCACCGGCAGTTACTTTTAAAAAGTTAACTAACTGGCCCACTTTAATAGAGCCGTATTGCTTAACAAGTTCTAGCACCGATGCTTGCAGCTCTGTTAAAGACTGAAAACCAGAGTAGCGATGCAAAAGCTTTAAGTTATTGAGTGTTGGGTATACACGGATTTGCTTATCAGTAACCAGTATTAAATCGCGTCCATCTTGCTTAGCGATGGCTTGCTTTTCAATAAAACGTGCACGAAAGTCTTCATCGGCAATTTTGCTTTGTGGTTTTACTTCGATAAATTTTTGCGTGCCGTCTGTGTGGATAAGTAAAAAGTCAGGCGTGTAACGACAAATACGGTTATCAAACTGATATTCGTAACCGAGTGGTTGTGCTTCAAATGCGGCTATTGATGGTGAAAATTCAAAATGGAAACAAGCATCAAACTCTAAAGAGGATTCAACTAAACAGGTAGATTTATTTTTTTGACTAGCAAATTTATGGAGGTTTTTAACACGGGAGTGTTTGAGTTTTCTTCTGTACATGTGAGTCAACCATCTAACCATTTGGTTAAATACTAGACTATGCCACCTTATACTTCCAATTTATGCCATCTTTTAGTACAAATATGTCAACTTATACTTCAAACAACACCCAAATGAGGAATTTGGGTGGCAGTCTTACCAGCCACATCTCGGCACACACGTCACAAACTGTGGCTGCTCCCTTCCGGGCCTGACCAGGTTCGCCTGCTAGTGTTGCGAGAGGACCAATAAGACTACCATTGAGGGCCTTGGTTGGCGCGATTGAGATTATCGCTACTTTTATTCTATTATTCAAGGGATAATCAAAAAAGAAAGTGCGATTGCATACTTAACATACAATCGCAGAGTGTTTAGTGGTTAAAGCGGTTATTAATTACTCTCTAACTGCGCTTTTATATTACGTAGCGCTGCTTTTACTTTTTTCATGTTCTCTGGGCCCATGCGTAAAAGTTGCTTTTGTGCAGCGGGTAATTGCTCCCACTCAGAAAACGCATACTGATAAGTAACCGAGTCACGCAATAAAGGTAAGCTGCCTTTTGGCTCTGGAGTATCAAGTAGCAAGTCAATGGCATCTTCAAGTGTTTGTGTAAACTCATCATCGCCATAGCCAATTTCAGTGTATGCACTGTTGATTAGCGGTTTATATTCTTCATATAAACGAACAGCTTGTGCGGCACTCATACTCGTTAGTACTTTTACATATGGGGTGTAGCGTTCATAGCTATTAGGGTCAATGGTTAAAATATCGCCTTCGTTTACGCTAAAACCTTCTTCTAACTTTACAACTGGGGTATGTTTCTTAGCTACCTTACCTTTTGCTAAGTTATCGATAAACACCACACCACGACGAATAACATCATCGTTTAACACTAGGCTCATTGCCGCATCGCCTAAGTATTCATCTAATTTTGCAACCACGACAGGATCACTGTCATTTAATGTTGGTAGAGGTACAACCTCAGGCTCTGGCTCAACGTCTGGGCGCTGTGCTGGCACTGCAAACTCTTCAGGTTTTTCTGGCTTAACCGATGGCGCCCCCACCACAGGATCGTTTTCAGGTTTTAGCTCCATAACGGGTTGCTCTTTTATGGGTTCTTCAACCTGCATAACTGTTTCTGGGGCTTCGCTTGGTTTTAATAATACAAACGCGGCGGCAATAATAATGATTAATAAAATAACCCCTGCGAAGATAAGGTTGTTATTCGGTGGACGTTTTTGAACATCTGATTCTGATGGTTTATCTGACATACGAACTCCATAAATATAAAAATGCGATACCGTTTAGAGTACTCTAAACAGATTTAATTCCTAACTTACACTAATATTCATTAATAAGTAGGGTCTGTTGACCTTTCGGATTAAAATTTGTTCAGCCCCCTTAGCGGAGGATGTTTGGTTTTTAAGCTTCGTTATCGCCTATTTATGGGAAGTAACCACAATACATAGGCTCCTCCTTGCCTAAAAATACAAACACACTGATAAAAATTCAACCTCGAAAGATAAATAGACTCTAACATATCCTTTGATTCTTCTAGCTTAAAGACTTAAAGTGAATAAATAAAGTATAGACAGCGAACAGTTTAAATACCTAACATGAAAATTAAGCAAGTCGATCCTAGTAAACCTAAAATTGCCTTATTGCTAACAGGTGGTGGTGCCCGAGCGGCTTATCAAGTGGGTGTTTTGAAAGCGTTAGCGCAAAGTATGCCCAGAACCGCCCCGCTCCCCTTTAGAGTGATAAATGGCACCTCTGCCGGTGCAATTAATTCTGCGGCCTTAGCATGTTACGCCTCATGCATGCATTTAGCGGTAAGAAAACTAGAAACAGTATGGAAAAACTTTTCAACTTCGATGGTATATAAAAGCGACTTTTTAAGTGTGTTTGGTCATATTACCCGTAATATTTTAACCAGTTTCCAGTCAGAACATATAAACCATCCACCAGCAAGCTTGTTAAATAACCGACCACTTAGAAAACTGTTAAACGATATACTGGATTTACATCGTATTGAGCGTAATTTACACCGTGACTATTTAGAGGCGCTGTCTATTACTGCATCCAGTTATACTACTGGCGATTCTGTTGCTTTTTTTCAGTCAAATACGCAACATTCTTGGCAACGAGCCAAACGCGAAGGTCGTGCTACTCGTATCAATGTAGAACACCTAATGGCCTCAAGTGCCATTCCTATGGTGTTTCCAAGTGTGAATATTTATAACCACTATTTTGGTGATGGCTCTATACATCAGCTTTCACCTTTAAGCCCGTCTATTCACTTAGGGGCAAATAAAATATTTATTATTGGGGTTGATCAACCCAAAGAGCCACATCCTCCTGGATACTCTGCACATTTCCCCGGGCTTTCTGCTGTAGCAGGCCATTTACTCGACAGTGTATTTACCGACACTATGCAATCTGATCTAGAGCGCTTGGACAGAATAAACCGCACACTCGGTTTATTGCCCAATAAGCATAAGCATCAAGAGTTGAAACAAATAGATAGCTTTATTATTAATCCATCGCAAAACTTCAATGCCATTGCAGCGCAGTATTACGATGATATGCCTTGGGCGATAAAAGTTTTATTACGTATAATCGGGGTAAAAAAGCGCTCTCAGTCGAGTTTGACCAGCTATTTGTTATTTGAAAAACGCTACACCCAGCATTTAATTCAAATCGGATACGACGATGGTATGGCAAAATTACCTGAGATCAGAAAGTTCTTAGAGCTAGAGTAAGTTTTTTGCTTGATGGGCTACTCTATACCATCAAGTAAATAATGCTCAACACGTTCTACTCGCCTCGGTTTGCCTTGCAACACTAAAATATCATTAGCATACAATATTGTGTGTTCTGGTGGTGTGTCTATTTCTTCGCCCTCGCGGCGAAGCGCCTTAATTAGCACTTTTCTTTTTGCTAAATTGAGCTCGCTTATAGCCTTGTTTACCGCAAATGCTTTATCTGGTAAGGCTATTACATGTAAATACTCTAAACGCTCTAACAAGTTGGTATCGCTGTCAATGTTTTCGCCTGCAAAAAAACTTTGTAATAGCTTATAGCGGTTACGTCTTTCGCTACTAACACGGCGAACTATTCGGCTCATTGGTACACCCGACATAGACAACACATGTGAGACCAGCATTAAACTTGCTTCAAGCGCCTCAGGCACAACCTCAGTGACGCCTAAATCTTTTAAACGCTCTAATTGGCTGTCGTCACGGGTTCTTATGAGTATTTTTACCCTAGGAGCAACCTGCTTTATGGCATCAATCACTATTTGAGTTTGTTGAAATTCCGTAAAAGTAATAATCACTAAGCGTGCTCGCTCTACTCCTGCGCACTTTAAAATATCTTTTTGCTCAACGTGACCAAACAATAACGGTTCACCCGCCGCTTTTCCTTCTTGCACTAATATGGGGTCGCTTTCAATGGCCACATAATCAATAGCCTCTGGCGATAAAAAGCGAGCGATAGTTTGCCCTACCCGAGAAAATCCACATATAACTACATGATTATTATAAAGCGTACTGCTTTGTGGCTCATCTTCATAGGCAAACTTAGCGCGTTCTAACATACCCAGTCGCTTTAAAATAAAGGGAATTTTATCGATTAAATACGGGGTGAGTGCCATAGAAATTACACCCATGGCAATTAAAAATGATACTTGCTCCGCACTCAGTAAGTCATGCTGTGCTGCGAGTGCAATTAACACAAAGCCAAACTCGCCCATTTGCCACAGCATTATAGCGCACGCTAATGCATCTTGTTTTCGCTCTCCCATAAATAAAGAAGATAACATCACTACGGCGATTTTTAAGACTAGAATGCCCAGTAAAGCAACAACAATAATACTCGCATGATTAACAACAAAGCTGATATCTAGCTGCATACCTACGGTAACAAAAAATAACCCCATTAAAATATCACGAAACGGGCGAATATCCGCTTCTAGCTGATGACGGTAATGGCTTTCACCAAGCATCATACCGGCTAAGAATGCCCCTAATGCCATCGATAAACCAAAAGAGTATGTGAGTAACCCTGCAAACAAAGACACCAATAACGTGGTTAATACAAACAGCTCATCGCTCCGTGCTAGTGCCACTTCTTTAAACACCTTGGGCAAAACCCACTTGCCAATAGTCCATAGCAATACACACACAAACGCGCCTTTAGTCAGCGCTAACAGTAATGCCCAACCAATACTATTGGAATCACTGCTGGCAAATAAAGGCAAAATAATGAGTAACGGCACAGCCGCAATGTCTTGAAATAGTAAAACACCGATTGCTAATTGCCCTCGGCGTTTATTTAAATCCCCACTCTCTTTTAATAATTTAGCAACCACCGCAGTAGAGGAGAGCGTAATAATAATGCCAATGGTAAAACTGGTTAATAAATTAAAATTTAATAAATGCAGAATCACAATCAGCAAAATACTACTAACAAATACTTGCAACGACCCTAAACCAAATACAATATTACGCATTGCCATTAGGCGCGATACAGAAAACTCCAAACCTAAACTAAACAGCAAAAATACAATACCTAGCTCTGCAATAAAGTCCATCTCATGGCTTTGTGTTATCCAGCCAACACCATGACCACCCGCTAATAAACCCACTGCCAAATAAGCCAACACAGGGGGAAGCCCTATTCGCTTAAATAGCCATACAAATAGAACCGCAGCAACTAAAAGTCCAAAAACCTGAACATTAATATTTTGCAATGCAATCCTTATAAGCAATCAATGGAATGTGACTTAACTATAGCAACCGTATAAGTTTCAGCAAAAATGTAAATATGGCATATAACCTGCTTAGTTATAAAAAGTAATACTATAGGGGGAATAAATAGTGGAAAACGTTCATATTTTGACACAACGTATCTCTGGTCGCGGCGAATTTTTGCCGTTCTCAGCAGAGCAATATAATAGCAATACACCGACATCACTGCATGAGCTGGCGGCTAAACTACAAACTAGCTTAGTTTTAGAAGATATTTTAGGTACGTTTGCAAACTTTGCAAAACAGCTGCTTAATTTTTCTGGTGTGCATTTTAAAGCAACAAGTATTGATGTAAAAACACCCAATAGTGATGTTGAAAATCCAGCGTACTCGTTTGATTTAAAAGTTGAAAATGAGTACTTAGGCACATTAACTTATTATACAAAGTATCCGCTTAGTGCGGCTATTGAGAAAAAGCTACAACACTTTCATAGTGTGCTAATTTATCCATTGCGTAATGCACTTATGTATAACCGTGTATTAAGGTTAGCCACAAAAGATTCATTAACCGGATTAAACAACCGTAGTCAATTTAATGACATGTTACAACAAAAGCTTGAAAATCATAGACGTAACGGCTATCCATTTAGTTTAATGCTGCTTGATTTAGATAATTTTAAACAAGTGAATGATAACTATGGTCATAAAATTGGCGATGACGTTTTGATAGAATTTGCTACAGTTTTATCGAGCAGTATTAGAGGGACTGATTCGGTATTTCGCTTTGGTGGCGATGAGTTTTCAATATTAATCGAAGACCCGGCTTTCACCACCAATAAAGTGATCGCTGAACGTATTTTGCATTTAGTACGAAACTCACCGATTATGTCTAAGTACAATGTAACAACCAGTATTGGTTTTACCTTAACTAACAGTGGTGATTGCCAAAACGAGATATTTTCTCGTGCGGACAAGGGCTTGTATAAAGCAAAAGCATCTGGGCGAAACTGCGCAAAAGCTTATTAAGCTATAAAAGAGCCTACTGATTGAAAAGCCTAGCCTCCCCCGCTGGGTTTTTTTATACTACTTTTTTAATATAAAGTATTTGTAAATTAGTAACATGGCGAAAAAGCCAAAAAAGAAACCACTGAGTAAATTAAGTAATGCAGCAATTGTCGTAAGCGGTGTAAAAAGCACTAACAGTAAAGGCGTACTCACCCCTAGAATGAAAAACACGCCCCCTTTACCTAACCAATAGGCAAGTAAAATGGCGGCACATACCATACCACCCAATACAGCGTAGCCGAGAGTAATAATATTATGGGTTAAAAATACATTCGCTAAAACCGCAATCAATAGCGTAATTAATATGCCAGTAGGTGCCTTATTTATAAGCGACAGCCCAACATGAGGTTGTTGACTCATGATTTATACTCCCAAATAAAACCAGCATCATCTTTGTGATTATCACTAATAAAATAGCCAACCACTTGAACTAGCTCATCATTGTAAAAAATTAATGGAATATCAGCACGTAGCCAAGGCGCTACCTTTGCATCTTTAAACCAATGCTTAAGGGTATTACTGCCGGGCTTTTTTAGTGGTTTAATACGCGCACTATTACAGTTAAAACGAACACTGACTTGTTCATCAGGTTTAGGGGCGCGTATACCTATTCCCTGCAGGCATTGTAGTATTTGTCCGTCATTCAGCACTAGTTCGCGACTTGTTACGCGTTCAATATTAACGGCTAAAGGCGTCGGCTGCACAAAATACAGATAACCTTGATGGCGGCGTATTTGTCCATCGCTTAGCTTAATAACCATTTGCGCATCAGCTTTGGCATGAATAGCCTGACTCATTATTTGCATTAACTGTTTTTGCGAAGGCATGGTATGGGTAAATAAAGCCAGCCATGCGCGCAGAAGATTCGCAATGCGAATAGCGTTGTAATGAGCCATATTTTGTATATTAAGCCCCTGATGTTGGTTAATACACTGTGCGAGATCTTGCTGGGTATATTCATCAAGCAGTGTTTGTTGCTGCTGTAATAACTCAATACTGCGTGCTGTACACTGCTCAAACCCAGTAAAACGCTCTGCCAACTTAGGCACGATTTGTTGACGCAAAAAATTACGATCAAAGCGTTCATTGGAGTTTGATTCATCAGTAATATGGCTAATATTAAATTGCTGCGCAAACGCTTCTATGTCGCTGCGTTTTACCCCAAGTAATGGCCTATAGCACTCACGGCCACTTTCAAGCACGCGAGTTTGCTGCATAGCGCCGAGCCCTTTTAAGCCTGAGCCGCGCTTTAAACGAAGTAAAAATGTCTCTACTTGGTCGTTTAAATGCTGGCCTAACAAAATAATACTATCACTTGGGCTGTATTCATCTAGCGCTTGATAACGCGCTTCGCGAGCTTGCGCTTCAATACTGGTGCGCGATTGCTGCTTAATAATGACGTGTGCCGCTTTAAAATCAATTGAAAGTTGCTCACAACGTGCTTGGCAAAATTGCTGCCAGTGATGGGCGTTATCACTTAAGCCATGATTTACATAAATTGCACTTAAATTTAATTGTGGCCACTGCTCTTTTAACCCATGCATTATCTGCAACAACACTACCGAATCTACGCCACCAGATAAGGCTACTGTAAATGTGAATTGCCCATTTTCTAAGTAGTGATTAAGGGCTTTTTTTACCTGCAGATAAATTTGTGATGTGTGCATTATTATAACCAATGAATGAATTGCTAATAACCCGAATAAAAAAGGCTCTACGTTACGGTATATTAAAACAAAAAAAGCCGCATAGGCGGCTTTTTTCTCTATTTAGCTACATTTAGCTACTTTTAACAATAACCAAACGACATTAAACGCTTGTAACGCTGATCAAGCATCTCTTCAAGCGATAACGCTTGTAGGTCTGCTAAATCTCGCTTAAGGCGTACTTTTAAGTTACGTGCCATGCCATCGTAATTACGGTGCGCGCCGCCTAGGGGCTCTTCAACTAAATTATTAATTAAATCTAGCTCTTTAACACGCTCTGCTGTTACACCCATTGCCTCTGCAGCCAATGGTGCTTTGTCGGCACTTTTCCATAAAATTGATGCACAACCCTCTGGTGAAATAACCGAGTAAGTGCTGTATTGCAACATGTTTACTCTGTCGCCCACACCAATGGCTAATGCACCACCTGAACCACCTTCACCAATAACAGTACAAATTGTTGGTACTTTAAGTGCGGCCATTACTTTTAGGTTACGTGCAATTGCTTCAGACTGACCACGCTCTTCAGCGCCCACACCAGGGTATGCACCTGGGGTGTCGATAAAGGTCATGATTGGCATTTTAAAACGCTCTGCCATTTCCATTAAGCGCAATGCTTTACGGTAACCTTCAGGTTTTGGCATGCCAAAATTGCGTTTAATCTTTTCAGCAGTACCACGGCCTTTTTGCTGACCGATCACCATTACTGGCTCACCATCTAAACGGGCTACGCCGCCTAAAATGGCAGGGTCGTTAGCAAACGTGCGATCACCCGCAAATTCGTCAAATTCCGTAAAAATACGCTCGATGTAATCTCGAGTATAAGGACGCAACGGATGACGTGCTAACTGTGATACTTGCCAAGCGCCTAGTTCAGAGAAAATTTTCTCCTTCATTTGTGCGCTCTTTTCTTTAAGTTTACTGACTTCCTCTTCTAATCCAAGGTCTAATTCGCCAGCGCGGCTTACATTTTGTAATTCTTCAATTTTTGCTTCTAATTCTGCAATTGGAAGCTCAAAATCAAGATAATTGAGGCTCATGCTCTAAACTACCTAATTAGTTAAATTCTAGTTCTACATTTTGCGCTGCCATCAGCGATAACTTATGAATTAAGTCGTCACTTGGCGTAACACACCATTCGATCCCTAGGGTTAATTGCACCAACGCATCGGGGCGTTGATAATATACCTTGATCGGACACGTTCCCATTTTGTATGGTTCGAGTACTTTTTGTAATTTATCGAAGAAACCAGCCTCGATCTGCACCATATTCAGCGTCATCTTAATCGCTTTTATACGCTTTTCACGCGCCTGAGCAATGGTGTTTATTTCTCTGGCGGTCATTGTAATACCACCAGAGAAGTTATCAAAGCTGACCTGTCCGGATATCACCAAAATATTGTTGATTTGCAACATATCTTGGTACATTTCAAACTGTTCTGGAAACAAGCGTACATCAATTCGGGCGCTTTTGTCATCTAAAGTTATCAGCCCCCAACGGTTTCCTTTTTTATTAATTAAGGTTCTCGCTGCAATCACTAAACCTGCTCCGGTTGAGAGCACATCACGATTAGTTGGTTGTAAGTCGATGAGTCGACCACTAGTATAATGCCCAAGCTCTCGTCGATACTGGTTTATAGGATGTCCGGTTAAATAAAGGCCTAGGGTGTCTTTTTCGCCATCAAGCCACTGATTATCCGTAAGCGGTGTTGCTTTTATAAACGCTTGCTCTACTTCATCAGGCTCTGTAGCAAGTAAACCAAATAAATCACTTTGCCCTAATAATTCAGCTTTGTTGTGCTGATCGGCTGCGCGCATCGCATCTTTTAAGCTGGCTAATAGTGTTGCTCGCCCTGGCTGAGTTTTTTCAGGCCCTAGTTGGTCTAATGCGCCTGCATAAATTAATTTCTCGGTAACGCGTTTATTTAAGCGTTTTAAATCAACACGCGCACAAAAATCAAATAGGTCTTTAAATGGGCCGCCTTTTGCTCGCGCCTCTAATATGGCATCAACCGGCGCTTCACCTACGCCTTTAATTGCCCCTATGCCGTAAACAATCTCACCTTGAAGGTTAACAGTAAACTTGTATTCACCGGCGTTTACATCGGGCGGTAACAAAGTGAGTTTCATGTTTTCACATTCATCGACCAGCGTTACTATTTTGTCGGTGTTATCCATATCAGCCGACATTACCGCCGCCATAAACTCGGCCGGATAATGCGTTTTCATCCACAGCGTTTGATACGATACTAATGCATAAGCTGCTGAGTGAGATTTGTTAAAACCGTAACCCGCAAACTTTTCAACCAAGTCGAATATTTTTATCGCCAGCTCGCCATCAATGCCATTATTACGTGCGCCCTCTTCAAAGGTTGAACGCTGCTTTGCCATTTCTTCAGGCTTTTTCTTACCCATAGCACGACGTAACATGTCGGCGCCGCCCAGTGTATAACCGGCCAGTACCTGCGCTATTTGCATAACTTGTTCTTGATACAAAATAATGCCGTATGTCGGCTCAAGAATCGGCTTTAAACTTTCGTGTTGGTATTGCGCATCGGGATATGAGATTTCTTCTCTGCCGAGCTTTCGGTCGATGAAGTTATCTACCATGCCTGATTGCAGTGGACCTGGGCGGAATAAGGCCACTAGGGCTATCATATCTTCAAAGCAATCGGGCTTTAATCGGCGAACTAGGTCTTTCATGCCGCGTGATTCTAGCTGGAATACCGCGGTGGTTTCAGCGCGCAGCAGTAGCTCAATACTTTTTTTATCATCCAATGGAATGGTGTTGATATCGACCGGCTGTTTGCCTTCACGCTTTAAGCGCTCATTGGTCATATCCAGCGCCCACTGTAATATGGTGAGCGTACGTAAGCCTAAAAAGTCAAACTTAACTAAACCGGCGGTTTCTACATCGTTTTTATCAAACTGGGTAACTGGAAACTTACCTTCGTCATCGCAATAGAGCGCCGCAAAATCGGTAATGGTAGTCGGCGATATTACAACCCCCCCGGCATGTTTACCGGCATTACGAGTACAACCCTCAAGAATACGACACATGTCGATTAAGTCTTTAACTTCTTCATCGCCGTCGTAGGCTTCTTGCAACCGGGGTTCAACTTCAAACGCTTTGGCCAGTGTCATCCCAGGATCGCCCGGAATAAGCTTAGAAATACGATCGACAAACCCATACGGATGACCAAGTACACGGCCTACATCGCGTATTACCGCTTTAGCTGCCATAGTACCAAAGGTAATAATTTGCGATACCGCGTCACGGCCATACAAGGCCGATACATGATCAATTACTTCATCACGCCTATCCATGCAAAAGTCGACGTCAAAGTCGGGCATAGAAACACGTTCTGGGTTTAGAAATCTCTCAAAGAGTAAGTCAAATTCCAGCGGATCTAGGTCTGTAATTTTAAGCGCGTACGCCACTAATGAACCCGCACCCGAACCACGTCCTGGCCCTACTGGAATATTGTTATCTTTACTCCACTGAATAAACTCCATTACGATTAAGAAGTAGCCAGGGAAACCCATTTGGTTAATTACATCTAGCTCTACTTTTAAGCGATCGTCGTATTCGCGCCGTTTTTCTTGTCGCTCTTGTTCATCAGGGAATAAAAACTGTAGTCGCTCTTCAAGGCCGTCTTGTGAAACCTTAACCAAAAACTCATCAATTTTTAGTGAGCCCGTCGGGTAATCTGGTAGGAAATACTCACCTAATTGCACGGTTACATTACAGCGCTTTGCAATTTCTACGGTATTTTGTAGCGCTTCTGGAATATCACTAAATAGCTCTGCCATTTGTTCTGGCGTTTTTAGGTATTGCTCTTGTGAAAAACGCTTTGGTCGGCGTTTATCATCCAATGTGTAACCGTCAAAAATCGCCACGCGTATTTCATGAGCTTCAAAGTTTTCAGGTTTTAAAAATACCACTTCATTGGTGGCCACTACTGGCAATTGCTCATTTGTTGCAAGCTCTACCGCCATGTGCAAATAGTTTTCTTCTTGGGCACGGTTGGTACGAATAAGCTCAATATAAAAATGATCGCTAAAATGCTGCTTATAAAAACTGACCACCGACTCAACAATAGCGGGGTTACCTTTTATTAAGGCTTTTCCTAAATCGCCATCTTTGGCGCCCGAGAGTATGATAAGCCCCTCTTTTAAATCAACTAACCACTCACGGTCAATGACAGGGCGATGAAAAACATGGCCACGTTGATAGGCTTTAGAGATCAATAAAGTAATATTTTTATAGCCAATGTTATCTTTGGCTAACAATGTTAATCGGCTTGGTTCGTCGGGGAATTCTGGGCTACGTACCCAAAAATCCGCACCAACAATCGGCTTAATACCCGCATTATGCGCTGCGCCATAAAAACGCACCAGACCACAAAAGTTCATTTGATCGGTAATAGCCAGCGCGGGCATTTCAAGCTCTTGCGCTTTAGCGACAATAGGCTTGGTTTTAGCTAAGCCATCGACCATCGAAAAGTCTGAGTGAACGCGTAAATGTACAAACTCTGGTGCAGCCATTATTTATGCCTCGCCCTTTGCTTGCATCAGCACGCGCTGTACCGGCTTAAAGCTTTTACGGTGCTCATCAATTGCGCCGTATTGCTCAAGTGCTGCAAAATGCGCCTTAGTTGGGTAGCCTTTATGCCCTGCAAACCCATATTGTGGGTAGCGCGCATCAAGTTCAATCATTTCATCATCCCGGGCAACTTTTGCTAAAATAGAGGCTGCTGAAATTTCAGCAACTAAGCTGTCGCCTTTAACAATGGCTTGTGCCGGCATTGCTAATTTAGGTAAACGGTTGCCATCTACAAACACAAATTCAGGCACTGTGTTAAGTGCTTCCACCGCGCGGCTCATGGCAAGCATGGTGGCTTGTAATATATTTAGCTCATCTATTTCACTGGGGCTACAACGACCAATGGCGTAACACAGTGCTTTTTCTTTTATTTCGATGGCTAATAATTGGCGTTTTTTATCCGTTAATTTTTTAGAATCTGCAAGGCCTGCGATTGGCTTAGCGGGATTTAAAATAACAGCGGCAGTAACCACATCACCCACCAGCGGTCCACGACCAACTTCATCCACACCGGCTATTAAGGTTACATTAGGTCGTTCAATTTGCATCTATTAACTCCGCCACAGCCTTGGCTGCTTGTTTACTGGCATTTAATCTAATTTTTTCATGTATAGCTAAAAAGCGTGCTTTTAATTCTTTATTATCGCTATTGAGCATAGAGGTAAGTGCTGCTGTTAAGTTAGCGACATTACACTCTCTTTGTAAAAACTCTGGTACTAACTCTTCGTCTGCCAATAAATTGGGTAGCGAAAAATATTTAATATTAAAGGTAAATAAGGTTTTAAAAATCCAATAACTCATGGGTTTAATTTTATAACCAACTACCATTGGCTTTTTATATAACATGCCCTCAAGCGTTGCTGTACCTGATGCAAGCAATATAGCATCGGCGGCTTGCATGGCTAAATTTGATTGACCATCTAGTAAGTTAACATTAAGAGAGGGCGCTGTGGCATTTAAAATAGCAATAAATTGCGCTTTACGCTTTTCGTTCACCAGTGGCACAACGACTTTAAGCGCTGGGTTATGCGCTTGTAACTGCGCCGCTGTTTTTATGTAGGTTTCACTTAACAAGCCCACTTCTGAGCCCCGGCTCCCAGGTAATAGCGCTAACACCTTGTCATCAGCACTCAAGCCTAGTTGGCTGCGGGCTTGGCTATCGTCGTGCTTAAGTGCAATGTCGTCAGCTAATGTATGACCTACAAAAGTACACGGTACTTGGTGTTTGTCGTAAAATTCTTTTTCAAAAGGCAATAAAGCCAATACTAAGTTAGTGGCTGCACTTATAGTGTGAATGCGTTTTTCACGCCACGCCCACACTGAAGGACTTACGTATTGCACGGTTTTGATGCCTGCGTCTTTTAACGGTTTTTCTACACGTAAATTAAAATCCGGCGCATCAATGCCTATAAAAACATCAGGAGGGTTTTCGATAAAGTGCTGTACTAACTGTTTGCGGATTTTTAGCAAGCGCGGTAAACGGCCAAGGACTTCAACCAAGCCCATAACCGACAACTCATCCATATCAAACAATGTTCTGCAGCCTTGAGCTTGCATTTTAGGGCCTGCAATACCTTCAAAGATTGCATTTGGAAAGTGAATTTTAAGCGCTTTTATGAGCCCTTCACCTAAAATATCGCCCGACAGTTCACCTGCCACAATACCAATTCGTAGTTGTTTTTTATCTTTTTTCATTTGCTATTTTTTCACAAGTAAACCCGGCGTTCATACCGATTAGTTTACCGTGTTTTAAGGCTAGGTTAAACGCTTAAAACACACCACTTTTTTCTAACTTACTCTTAATTGATGATTGCGTATTTTATAGACTGATGTAATGTCATGGTATATTAAAGTTTTCTAATATACATATTGACAAAAATTGTACAAACGCCAATAATAACGCAAACTTTCAGAAATTACTGAAAGCTTATTAAAACATTAACAATTGCTTTGTGCTGTCACTGCATCACAACCAAAGGAGCCAAAAATGATAGATGAAACCTTTGTGGATCTATCGCGATTACAGTTTGCTGTCACCGCTCTATTTCATTTTTTATTTGTGCCGTTAACAATCGGTATGACCTGGATTTTAGTTATCATGGAATCGGTTTATGTTATGACCGGTCGCGAAATTTATCGTGATATGACTAAGTTTTGGGGCAAGTTATTTGGTATTAACTTTGCTATTGGCGTGGCGACGGGCCTCACCATGGAATTTGAGTTTGGTACTAACTGGTCATATTACTCACATTATGTAGGCGATATATTTGGCGCGCCGCTGGCTATTGAAGGTTTAATGGCGTTCTTTTTAGAGTCAACTTTTGTGGGTATGTTCTTTTTGGGCTGGGACAGGTTAACTAAACGCCAACATTTAGGTGCTACCTTTTTAATGGCGCTGGGTACTAATTTGTCGGCGCTATGGATATTAATTGCTAACGGCTGGATGCAAAACCCTGTGGGAGCAGAATTTAACTATCAAACTATGCGCATGGAAATGACTAACTTTGCTGAGCTTGTATTTAACCCTGTGGCACAAGTTAAGTTTATTCATACTGTATCGGCAGGTTATGTTGCCGCTTCTATGTTTGTACTGGGTATTAGTAGTTGGTATATATTAAAAGGCCGTGATTTAGCCTTTGCAAAACGCTCGTTTTCGGTGGCATCCGGCTTTGGTTTAGCGTCAATACTGTGTGTTATTTTATTAGGTGACGAATCAGGCTATGAAGTGGGCGAGGTTCAAAAGGTAAAACTAGCCACCATAGAAGCTGAGTGGCACACCGAAGAAGCACCTGCAGCGTTTACTGCGTTTGGTTTTCCTGATTCAGATGAGCAAGTTACCCATGCAGCAGTGAAAATACCCTATGCATTGGGGATTATTGCTACTCGCTCACTTGATGAGCAAGTGATTGGTATTTCTGATTTAGAGAAAAAACACGAGAAGCGTATTCGTAATGGCATGATAGCGTACGAATATCTCGAAAAACTTAGAAATGGTGAAGACAGCGAAGAAAACCTAGCTAAATTTGACTCCCTCAAAGATGATTTAGGTTATGGCTTATTGCTCAAACGCTATACCCCCAATGTGGTAGATGCCACAGATGAACAAATTCAAATGGCGGTTAAAGACTCCTTCCCTAGAGTGGGTCCTATGTTTTGGTCATTTAGAATAATGGTTGCCTGTGGCGTAGTAATGCTCGCCGTGTTTGTACTGGCATTTTATTACAACGCACACCGCATTATTGAGCAAAAACGCTGGTTGCTGTGGGCTGCGGTTTTGAGTATTCCACTCCCTTGGATTGCAATAGAGTTTGGCTGGATCGTTGCCGAATACGGCCGCCAACCTTGGGCAATATCTGAAATATTACCAACCTTTTTAGCGACTTCGTCACTGACGGTAAACGATATTTTAATTAGCTTAACTGGTTTTATTGTTTTCTATACTGGATTGGCGATTGTTGAAGCATGGTTAATGATTAAATTTATTAAACAAGGCCCAAGCTCATTACATACAGGTAAGTATCACTTTGAATTACCAAATAAAGCAGATAAAGACGCAGGAGAGCAATTATGATTTTTGATTATGAAACATTAAAAATGCTGTGGTGGTTGCTCATTGGCGTACTGCTTATAGGCTTTGCAATTACCGATGGCATGGATATGGGCGTTGCCATGTTACTGCGTATTGTGGGCAAAACAGACAGTGAACGGCGTACCGTTATTAATACCATTGGTGCCCACTGGGATGGTAACCAAGTATGGTTTATTACTGCAGGCGGTGCCTTGTTTGCAGCATGGCCTATGGTTTATGCCGCCGCATTTTCTGGTTTTTACTTTGCTATGATGCTGGTCTTATTTGCATTATTTTTTAGGCCTCTTGGCTTTGATTATCGCTCTAAAGTTGACTCTAAACGCTGGCGTAATAACTGGGATTGGGGCCTATTTGCAGGCAGCGCCATTCCCGCTTTAGTATTTGGTGTAGCCTTTGGTAACTTATTTTTAGGTGTACCGTTTAACATTGATAATCTACTACGTGTAAGCTACCAAGGCTCATTTTTTGGCTTACTTAACCCATTTGGTTTGCTAGCGGGTTTAATCAGTGTAGCCATGTTAATTGCCCATGCAGGTATGTGGTTGCAATTGCGCACAGCAGATGCGGTTGCACAGCGATCAGCGCAATATGGCCGCTATGCCTTAGTGGTATTTATTGTTTTGTTTGCAGCAGCTGGCTTTTGGGTGGCAAACATTAATGGCTACCAAATTGTGTCGATGCCTGATACGCAAAGCCACGCAGATCCGCTGGCAAAAGTAGTAAGCACAGCAAAAGGCGCATGGCTTAACAACTACAGTGAGCGCCCATGGACAATAACCTTCCCTATTTTAGGTTTTGCTATGGCATTCAGTGCCCTGCTTTTCTCAAAGCTTAACAAGCCAGCACTTGGGCTTATTTCAACCAGCTTTATGTTAATTGGCGTTATTATGACGGCAGGTGTGTCGCTGTTCCCATTTATTATGCCATCGGTTAATAACCCTGATATTAGCTTAACTATTTGGGATGCTGTATCGAGTCACAAAACACTCAATATTATGTTTGTTGCTGTTGTTATATTTATTCCGTTAATCCTGGCCTACACCACGTGGTGTTACGTAAAAATGTGGCGCAGAGTAACAGTCGAAGAAATTGAAAATAACACACACGGTAGCTACTAAGGAGACTAAATTATGTGGTATTTTGCTTGGATTTTAGGGGTACTTTTAGCCTGTACCTTAGGGGTTATCAATGTAATGTGGTACGAGTTTCATCAAAATAAGAACAGTATTGCTGATGATGAACAACCTATGCACGATTTACTAAACGAAGCTAACAATACAAAAGATGACGACTAACCCCCGACCAAATCGCGCGCAGCAGCAATCTCTGCGCGCTTTTTTAAAAAAGCAAAGTAAGTCTGCGGGTGCATGGTTAAAGTTAAGTATTGCACTGGGCACATTTAACGCTATTTTAATGATTGCTAGTGCGTATTTACTGGCACAGGCTATTCACAACGTCATGTTTGCAGGCGCAAGCCTTGAGCAAGTAAATCACTTACTTTGGCCTCTCGCGGGAATTATTTTACTCAGAGCTCTATTTTTAGCTATTAGTGAAAGGCTCAGTGCTTATGCGGCACTTAAAATAAAGTCGGCTATGCGCCAAACCTTATTAACCAAATTGACTCAACTTGGCCCTAGTTATATTGAACAACACGGTCAAGGCGCTACACTCAACACGCTGCACAATGGCGTTGAAGCACTTCACGATTACTACGCTAAATATTTACCCGGTGTTGCCTATAGCGCGCTTATTCCAGTGGCCATATTAGTGGTTATATTCCCTACCGATTACAAGGCAGGTTTAATATTTTTATTAACCGCCCCGCTTATCCCATTTTTTATGATTTTGGTTGGCCATAAGGCCGAGGCACTCAATCAACAGCGCTGGCAACAATTAGCTGTACTCGGTAATTACTTTTTTGACCGCATACAAGGGCTTACCCAACTAAAGTTGTTTAATGCTACGCGCAAAGAGCTAAAGCAAATAGCCCAAATTTCAGATGATTTTAGGCATGCAACGCTAAGCGTGTTAAAAATTGCTTTTTTATCTTCTTTTGCACTGGAGTTTTTAGCCACAATTAGTGTGGCACTGGTAGCGGTTATTATTGGTTTTAGATTATTTTTTGGCACGCTCGACTTTGCAACCGGCTTTGTAGTATTGCTGCTAGCGCCTGAATTTTACTTACCGCTTCGCCAATTAGGCAGCCATTATCATGCGCGCTTACAAGGAATTAGTGCTGCTGCAGATATGCTAATCATTTTAAATGCACCACTGCCATCAAAAAATAATAACCACACAGCTCATATAAACATGGAGGGTAACAGCACTATCAGCGTCCATGATCTCAATTTTAGTTACCCTAATAGCAATGAGGGAATTAATAATATTAATTTAACCCTGCCAATCACAGGACTAGTAGCCATTGTGGGAGCTAGCGGCTCAGGTAAGAGCACCCTACTTGATTGCATGCTTGGTTTTCACCCAGAAGTAATACAACACATATCCATTGACCAACAACCATTGACGACAGCCGATATAAGCCAATTACAACAAAACATTGCCTGGATCCCACAAAAGCCAACCTTATTTTACGACACCATTGGCGCTAATATAAAGCTAGGTAATCCAGGCGTTTCAAATGCAGCACTTGAACAGGCGGCGCAGCAAGCTGGTGCGCTGGAATTTATTAACGACTTACCTGATGGGTTTAACACCTTAATAGGTGAACAAGGCGAAGGGCTCTCTGGAGGGCAAAAGCAGCGTATTGCTTTAGCTCGTGCATTTTTAAAAAACGCCCCTATTTTAATGCTTGATGAGCCAACCGCTCATTTAGACAGTCAAACTGAACAGCTCATTCAAAACGCTATTGCTGAGTATGCAAAAGAACACTTAGTGATCACCATAGCGCACCGCTTAAATACAGTAAAAAATGCTAAACAACTTATCGTTATGGAAAACGGTGCCATCGCTCAGCAAGGCGACTTTATAACGCTCAGCCAGCAAGCTGGCGAATTTGCAAAGCTGCTGCAAACAGCGCAACATGGAGCGACTAATGACTAACTTTATTCGTTTACTTAAATTGTGCCGCCCTCATTATAAAGCGATGCTTTTAGGGACGTTTCTAGCGTCACTGACGGTGCTAGCTAATGCAGGCTTACTCGCTATTTCCGGCTGGTTTTTAGCTTCTATGGCTGCCGCAGGACTTGCAGGCGTCCATATGAACTACTTTACCCCAGCTGGCACCATTCGTTTTTTGGCAATTGTGCGCACCGCCTCACGTTACGCAGAACGCTTAGTTACTCACAACGCCACATTTTTATTGTTAAGTGAAATACGAGTAAATATGTTCGCCACACTCAGTAAACTTAATAACCTTGATTTGGCTATGAGCCGCAGTGCCGATTTAGTTAACCGCTTACAAAATGATGTAGACGCACTAGATAAATTTTATTTAAATGTGTTGCTACCGATGTTAGTAGCCTTACTCACTGTGCCTATTATTATGCTGTTTATGTCTGCTTACAGCCCAAGTGTAGCCTTAATTTGTTTTACGGGCATCGTTGTTATTGGGGTGGTTATACCCGTTATATTGAGCAGACAATTAGATAAAAACAGCCACCAAGAAACATTACTCAGCGCCCAATTAAGAGCTGAGCTAGCTAATACCTTAACGGGTCTTAGAGAACTAAATATTTACCAAGCTCGAAACCAACAACTCACTAAGTGTGATCAGTTAAGTAAGCAGTATAATCAGCAATTATTTATTCGTCATAAGGCTCTTAGCAATGCTGATGGTTTGAGCTTACTCATAGTGCAACTGGCTATGCTCGCCAGCATTGTCACTATTGTGCCGCTGGTATTTAGCGGCGAGATGGTAAATGTTGAATTGGCGATGTTGAGTTTGTTTGTACTGGCCAGTTTTGAAAGCGTATTGTTACTACCCAACGCGTTTATTGAACTACCTAATGTATTAAAATCAGCTGAGCGACTATTTACCCTTGAAGATAAAGTACTGAAGAAAAACGAGGTTCCGCCACAAGTTATTGATTCAAAAAATAAAAAATGGACACTTTCGCTAGATAAAATTAGTTACCACTATGGCCAAAAGCAGGCATTAAATAATGTGAGCTTTGAGCTCCCTGCAAAGCATAAAGTGGCAATTGTTGGACGAAGCGGCAGTGGTAAAACAACCTTAGTGAATTTACTAAGCGGTTTATGGCCTCTGCAACAAGGTGCAATTAGCTTACAAAACGAAAAAGAAACAATAAACCTGCAAAATTTAAATAATGAAAGCCGTGCAAAAACATTAAATATTTTAGCCCAGCAGCATCATATTTTTGATGGTACATTAAGCGATAATCTTGCCTATGCGGCACCTGATGCAACAGCGCAACAAATGACAGTGGCGTTAAAACAAGCCGAGCTGGGTAACTGGTTTAGCGCGCTAAAAGAAGGTTTAAATACTCGTTTAGGTACCGGCGGGCGAAATGTATCTCAAGGCCAGTCAAGACGCATTGCCTTAGCACAAGCGCTGCTGCAACAACCCGCCATTGTAGTGCTCGATGAACCCACTGAAGGGCTCGATAATATTTCTAAACAAGCCGTTATGAACAGTATTTTACAGCTAAAAGAGTGTGCCAGTGTACTAACAATCACACACGATCCAGCGTTGTTATCGCAAATGGATAGTGTCATCTGGTTAGACAGTGGGAAAATCATCGCTCAAGGTTCACATCAACAATTGCTCAATGAACACCCTGACTATGTGGCGTTAACGACCCGCTTTTAGTCCTTAGCAGTATTACTTTTATCAATAACGGTGACCGTTACATCAATAACGCCGACTTTAGGGTCGGCTATTTTTTTAAACATCGCCTTAGATAAATCAATAATTCGCCCCCGAATATAAGGCCCCCTGTCATTAATTCTGACCACTACAGACTTATTATTAGCAATATTGGTAACTTTCACTTTTGTACCAAATGGGAGTCTTAGGTGCGCAGCACTTGCTGCTTGTTGGCTAAATCGCTCGCCACTGGCAGTAGTTCGGCCGTGGTATTTATCAGCATAAAATGATGCTTTACCTTGCTCTGCAACATCACGTTGTTGATTATTTATATTACTTGGCGCAGTACTACAGGCGGTCAAAATCACTAATAATACTGAAATAAATACTAACTTTATCCGTTTCATTATTAATACTTTATAAGAAAATGTGTAGGGAGTGTAATAAGGTAAGCCTGAGTAGAGACTGAATTTAATAAACACAGCAACATGCACTTCATGGCTGAGTTATTAATCAAATATCAGCTAATAAAAAACCACCTTGATTACTCAAAGGTGGTTTTTTTTATAAATTAAAATGCTCTTTATTAACGCACGATACCGCGCTCTGAGCTTTTAACAAAATCAATCATCAGTTGAACAGCTGGGTATTTTTCAGCGTCTTCTGAAAGCGATTCTATCGCTTCATCAACGCCTAGGCTCTTGCGATAAAACGCTTTATAAGCGCGGCGTACTGCCATTATCTCATCACTTTCAAAACCACGGCGTTTCATACCTTCGGTATTGATTGCTGCAGGGCCTGCTGGCATCCCAATGGTGGTAACAAAAGGAGGTACGTCTTTATTTACACCAGAATACATACCAACAAATGCATGAGCACCAATTTTACAAAATTGATGCACACCTGAGTTACCCGCTAAAATAACCCAATCACCAACATGAACGTGACCCGCTACACTGGCATTATTTGCAAAAATAACGTTATCGCCAATCACCGCATCGTGTGCAACGTGAGTGTAAGCCATAAATAAGTTATTGCTACCTATTTTGGTAACACCTTCATCTTGGATTGTACCGCGATGAATAGTCGCACATTCACGAATAACATTGTTGTCGCCAATAATTAAGCTGGTTGGCTCGTTGTTATATTTTTTGTCTTGGCAGGCTTCGCCCACAGAAGCAAACTGAAAAATATGGTTACCAGAGCCAATAGTAGCAGGCCCTTTAACAACAACGTGAGACTCAATAATACAGTCATCACCAATAACAACATCATTACCGATGTAACTGTATGGTCCAACTGACACATTGTTACCAAGTTTTGCACCCGGTTCGATTATTGCCGTAGCATGGATCACAATTAAAACTCTCTTCTAGCACACATGATTTCGGCGCTACACACTGTTTTGCCGTCAACTTTAGCTTCAGCCGCAAATTTCCATATGTTACGACGCTCTTTCAAAAACTTAACATGAAGATGCATGGTATCACCTGGCACAACCGGCTGCTTGAAACGAGCATTGTCTACGGCTGCAAATAGGTAAAGTTCGTTTTCATTACGATTTTCAACCGTTTTAAACCCTAATAGACCCGTTGCTTGTGCCATTGACTCTAATATTAGCACACCAGGAAAAATCGGCTGGTTTGGGAAATGGCCGGTGAAAATGGGTTCATTAATCGATACGTTTTTAATTGCATGTAACGATTCACCAGGGGTGAAATCTATAACGCGATCAATCAGAAGCATCGGGTAACGGTGCGGTAATAAACTTAAAATTTCTTGAATATCAAGGCTATTTAATTCGTTTGCCAAAATAGCATCCTTATTAGTGTTCAACGTTCATGACTTATTCAATGCTTCAAGCGCTTTTAGACGTGACTTCATGTCTGAAAGGTTACGCAAATGAGCAATTGATTTTCGCCATTCTTTGTTAGTCGTATGAGGCATACCGGATGAGTAAATACCCGGTTCGGTGATTGATTTAGTCACCATACTCATACCAGTAATTATAACACCATCACATACAGACATGTGACCGTTAATTGCGGTCATGCCGCCAATCTGGCAATTTTTACCTATGCTGACACTGCCTGCAAGTACAGTACAACCGGCAATTGCAGTGCCTGACTGAACTTCAACGTTGTGTGCTATTTGACACTGATTATCAATAATAACGTTACTGTGAATAATAGTGTCATCGAGTGCACCACGATCTATGGTGGTGCTTGCACCAATTTCGACTTTATCGCCAATGATCACTGAGCCTAGTTGTGGAATTTTAAGCCACTGACCACGTTCATTCGCATAACCAAAACCGTCGCTGCCAATAACAGTATTCGCTTGAAATAAACAGTCTGCGCCAATCTCAACATCATGATAAACGCTCACACTTGACCATAGTTTGGTGCCTGAGCCTATTTTAACACGTTCACCAATAAAACTGTTCGGACCAATTTGTACGTTATCGCCAATCACAGCGTCAGCTTCAATTACAACATTCGCGCCTATGGATGCGCTTTTACTGACTTGCGCACTGGCATGTATAACCGCACTTGGGTGTATACCACTAATGGCACTACGTGGCGTGGTATCCATTAACTGAGCGAGTTTAGCGTAATTCACATACGGATTGGCGACGATGATTTTGTTGCCTGAAAAATAAGGCGTATCCTCAGGACCCAGTATCACAGCACTGGCTTGTGTTGTTTCAAGCTGAGAGCGATATTTCTTGTTCGCTAAAAATGCAATATGCCCAGTCTGGGCATTTGCAAGTGTCGCTATTTTTTTTATTTCTAAAGCGCCATCACCTTGAAGCTCAGCGCCTAGAAGTTCCGCAATTTGCGAAAGCGTATAATTTTGCATAGATTAATTATTTCTTACTTACAGCGTCTACAACTTTTTCAGAAAGATCAGTTACTTCTTTAGGATTAAAGTAAATAGTTGTGTCTTTTACTTTAACTTCGTCGAAGTCGCCTTTTTTAGCAATCTCTTGGATAGTTTCAATGATTAGAGTCTGAACTTTAGCCAACTCTTGATTTTGACGTGCTTTAATTTCTTGCTCTAACGGACGACCCTTTTCAGCAAGGTTTTTTTGCATACCTTGAATTTTATCACGTAATGCGTCTTTTTGATCTTGACTCATTGTGGTGCTTTCACGCTTAAACTTTTCAGCTTCAAAGCGAATATCGCCTTGTAACTTTTCAAGCTCTTGACGACGCTCAGCAAATTCAGTTTGTAAAGACTGTTCAATTTTAGCCATTTGTGGAAGCTGCTTGTAGATTTCTTGCATATCTACAATACCCACTTTATGAGCAAAAGCATTAACTGATGTACCCATCATAAGTGTAGCTAAAACGGCAACAGCTGTTGATTTGAATAATTTTTTCACAAAAAACTCCTTTAGAAAGTGTTACTAATATTAAAACTGATGGTCTTGGTATCGTCATCTTCTTCTTTTTGCAACGGATACGCAAAGCTGATCAGCATAGGACCCATAGGTGAGATCCATTGTAATGATAAACCGGTTGCAACCCTAAAGCGCATTGGGTCTGAATAATCATCTAATTTTGCACGCTCATCAATACCTAAGTTTTGATAGCGATCAACACTGAATTCGGTATCCCATACATTGGCAGCGTCAACAAAGAAACTCGTACGCACCGAACTGGTGTTTTCTTCATCTAAGAACGGTGTAGGAACAATAAGCTCCATACCTGCCACTGCTTTAGCATTACCACCAATACGACCTTGTGGTATTAGCACGTCAAACTCTGACGCCCCACCAATATTACCTGTGGTTGTACCATCACCCGATGGCGTGCCTGGTATAGATTGCGGTACTCGTGATACTGCACGCGGTAAGATAGTATTTCTATCAAAGCCACGTAGTTCCATTTCTGTAATACGGAAATACTCTTGGAATGGCAGCGTCTGCTCATACCCGTTAGTAGAGCCATAACCATTACCGTAACCTAATGCCGCACGCGTTGAGAACACCCAACGATGATCGTTTGAAATCGGCCAGTAAAAACGTGAATCGTAATTTAATTTAAAGTATTTTAAATCTGAATTCGGCGTTGTTGCTGTTAGGTTTAATGTTTGTCTTGAGCCAGCGGTTGGGAATAAACCACGGTTTACCGTTACACGCGACCAACCTACACTTAACTCATACTTGGTAAACTCAAAGCCCGCATCTGGATTTTCTGGATCGAGGAAGGTTTCACGTAATACACGTGTTTGCTCATATTCAGCGATATCTGATAGTTCTTCTTCTATCCAACGAACCCCAAAGTTAATACGGTTAATGGCATCAATTGGAAAACCAATGTTTGTCCCAAGGCCATAACTTTTTGACTTATAGTCAATCAAGCTAAACTGGCTAGCATCGTAGTTACTGTAAAAAACGCTGCTGCCTTGCGATACGCCATCTGGCGTAAAGTAAGGGTCTGTGTACGACACACTGACACGCTCAGAGCCACGCGAGGTATTAATGTTAAAACCAATTTGGTTACCTGTGCCTAAAAAGTTAGATTCAGTTACACCAATATTAAATTGCAGACCTAGGTACGAACCATAAGCAAGACCGGCATTGAAGCTGCCCGCAGATTGCTCTTTAACAGTAAAATCAACATCTACTTGGTCATCTACACCTGGAACAGGCACTACGTTAAAGTCAACAGTTTCCATATAAGGTAAGCGTTGAATTTGCAATTTAGAACGCTCAAGGTTTTGG
Organism: Pseudoalteromonas sp. APC 3694; assembly: GCF_030407565.1. NCBI lineage: Bacteria > Pseudomonadati > Pseudomonadota > Gammaproteobacteria > Alteromonadales > Pseudoalteromonadaceae > Pseudoalteromonas > Pseudoalteromonas sp. APC 3694. The sequence goes on along the minus strand of NZ_JASDDE010000011.1, from coordinate 45,283 downwards.
TTAGATAGCCATGCACCTTCAAGCTGTGTCATTTCACGACGTAGTACTTCATCAGCTGTATTTTGGTTACCACCTACAATAATTCGACGAACATAAACACGTTTTCCAGGGTCAACCGACAGAGTCAATTGTACTTCTTGGTTCTCGTCATCAATTTCTGGAATCGTACGTACTTCAGCATTGGCGTAACCAAAACGCGCCAAGTAGCTTTTGATAAATTCTTCTGATGAGGTAACCACTGATCCGTTATAAAGCTCGCCTGTACGCAGTGGAATAACACTTTTTATTAATTCTTCACGACCGAGTAAATCACCGATGAAATCAAAGCCTTTCACTTTGTATTTAACGCCTTCGGTAATATTTGCCGTTACATAAACAGACTCACGTTCAGGGCTAACTGATACTTGAGTTGAGTCAATATTAAAGCGTAAATAGCCACGGTCTAAATAAAAGCTGCGAATTTTTTCTAAATCGCCTTCAATGGTTTGTTTTTGATAGCGGTCGCTACCCATAAACTGCCACCATGGTAAGTCTTGCTGCGACTCAACTAGTTGCAATAACTCTTCGTTTGAGAAAAGCTCATTGCCTACTAAGTTAATTTGACGAATGGAGGCTGCATCGCCCTCGTCAAACTCAAGTCTTAATTTAACCCGATTACGTGGTAATTTAGTGACACTGATATCCACTTTTGCATTGTATTTACCAATACTGTGAAAAAATTCAATCAGGCCTTTTTCGATGTTATCGATTACCGTTTTATCAAGCGGCTCGCCTTGGCGAATATCTTGTTGATCGAGTGACTGATTTAACTGCTCATCTTTTATGTCTTTATTGCCTTCAAATTCAATAAAGCTAATGGTTGGACGTTCAGTTACTTTAAAAATAACGTTATTACCATCACGTAACGCTTTTATATTGTCAAAGTGACCAGAGCGATAAAGTGACTTAATTGTTTTTGAAATTGTATATTCATCAACATTGTCGCCCACGTTAATAGGAATATGCGTTAATGCAGCACCAAGTGCGACACGTTGCAATCCCTCAACTTTTAAATCTTCAACAATAAAGGAGTTTTGGCCTAGGGCTGCAAAGCTTGCACCCAATAAACTTGAAACTACCAAATGTTTTTTTATAGCCATTTTATTATCTTTATCCTTTACAACTGTATTACCGCTTAGCATCGAAAATTAAATATTTACGAGCTTTACAATCGTGTTCTAATTTGTCGTTACCACGCTTACATAACTACAAGCGCGATACATCATTGAACAAAGCGAAACATGTTAGAAAAATGAGTAGCAAGGCTCCCACTTTAAAACCAAACTCTTGTGTCTTTTCAGAGACTGGCTTTTTACGAAAAAGTTCAATTATGTAATACATTAAGTGCCCACCATCAAGCACTGGCAGAGGAAGTAAATTAAATACTCCCAAGTTAACGCTTATCAAAGCTAAAAAGCTTAAAAATGCGACTAATCCATAACTAACACTGGTGCCAGCGCCTACGGCTATGCCGACGGGCCCACTTAGGTTTTTAACCGACACCTGGCCTGTTATTAAGTTACCTATCATGTCAAAACTCAGCGTAATTAAACGCCATGTTTCTTTTGTGCCCAGCACAATACTATCTAGTGGCCCATAATGTCTAGTCTCTACAAAATCATCAGGCCACTGCTCTACAACGGGAGCAACCCCCAAAAAGCCTTGCTCTATGCCATTACTGACGACCCGGCTGTTTGGGGTCACTATTATTGTTTTTATACTATCTTGTCTTTTTACACTAAATTGTAAGGATTTGTTAGCCGATTGAGTAATAAGATTAACTAATTGCTGCCAACTGCTCATTGTTTCGCCGTTTACAGCCAGAATAATGTCGTTAACCTGTAAATTTGCCTGTTCAGCAGCAGAGTCTTTAGTAATCGCCGCAATAGTGAGTGTTGCTTGAGGGCGAAACGGCACAATCCCCAACGAGCTCAATGGCGGTACATCTTGCTGATCAAGCTTCCAACCATCGAGGTTGAGAATTTGCGTTGTTTGTTGATAATTTTCATTACGTAAAGTAACGGCAACGCTTTTATCACCTAAATGAGACATCAAAGAAAAGGTCGCATCTTGCCAATTACTTATGTCGTCATCACCAATTTTAATAATTTGCTGGGTTGGCATAATACCGGCTTGTTCAGCTCGGCTGCCTTCAACAACACTACCCACAACTGGTTTTATGGTTTGCACACCTACCATGTACATCACCGCTAAAGCAAAAATAGCGAACAAAAAGTTCGCCATGGGCCCTGCTGCCACAATGGCTATGCGGGCTTGAACTGATTTAGCATTAAACGATAAATGACGTTGATTGGCAGGCACTTCATCAACACGCTCGTCGAGCATTTTCACGTATCCGCCCAGCGGGATTGCCGCAATAACGTACTCAGTATTATATTTATCGTGCCATTTTAGTAAGGGTTTACCAAAACCAATTGAAAAGCGCAGTACCTTTACACCCGCTTTACGCGCAACCCAAAAATGACCATATTCATGAACGGTCACTAAAATGCCTAGTGCGAGTATAAACGAACCTAAATTCCAAAAAAAATCGAACATATCAATGCACCACTTTTGTTATAAACTGCGCAGCGCTGATGCGTGCTAAACGGTCACACTCTAAAATTTCATCGAGAGTTTTCGCATCAGTAAATTGTGCGGCGTCTAATGTTTGCGCATTCACTTTATAAATATCGGTAAACCTAATCTGCCCCTGTAAAAACGCATTAACTGCAATTTCATTAGCCGCATTAACGGTGGTGGTGGCTCCTTGGCCTGCATCACAGGCTGCAATTGCAAGCTTTAAATTGGGGTAACGCGAGAAATCAGGTTTAGTGAACGAAAAATCACAAATATCAGAAAAATTTAACGGCTTGACACCCGCATCAATGCGCTCTGGATACGCAAGTGCATGCGCTATCGGGGTGCGCATATCAGGGTTACCCATTTGCGCTAAAATAGAGCCATCTTGGTATTGCACCATAGAATGGATAATACTTTGAGGATGAATCACCACATCAATATCGCTTGCGTTACAGTTAAATAACCATTTAGCCTCAATAAACTCTAAGCCTTTGTTCATCATCGTAGCTGAATCTACTGATATTTTTTGCCCCATAGACCAATTAGGATGAGCAACAGCTTCACTGACGCTAACGGTGTTAAGGGTATTGATATCACGATTTAAAAACGGGCCACCTGAGCCAGTTAATAAAATTTTGCTAACCCCATGTTGCCCAAGCTTTGCTTGCCCTTGGGTATTTTGTAACGCACTAGGTAAACACTGAAAAATAGCATTATGCTCGCTGTCGATGGGTAATAAAGTTGCTTGATGCTTTTTAACTTTATCAATGAATAACTGACCCGACATCACCAGTGACTCTTTGTTGGCAAGCAATACTTTTTTGCCCGCTTCAACAGCGCTCAAAGTAGGTAGTAATCCGGCTGCACCGACAATCGCTGACATAACCGTATCAACATCACCATGAGCACAGAGCTCACTCATGGCTTTCTCGCCATGCATTACTTGCGTTTTACTCTCATGCTTTAAAAGCGCAGAAAGCTGCTTAGCCGCCGATTCAGATGCCATTACAGCATAACGAGGCTGGTGAGCTATACACAGTTCAGCCATTTTTTTTGCATTTTGTCCTGCGGTCAATGCAAAAACTTTAAATTGCTGTTGGTTTCTTGCAACAACATCTAACGTGCTAAGACCTATCGACCCCGTCGCACCCAAAATAACCAGTTGTTGCACAGCACTCATAAGCTAAGCGTCCAAGCAAAGCAAATAACAAACATCGGTGCTGCCGCAGTTAAACTATCAATACGGTCTAAAATACCACCGTGTCCTGGTAAGCAACTGCCGCTATCTTTAAGTCCCGCTTCGCGCTTAAACATACTCTCAAGTAAATCACCTACCGCAGAAAACAAGGCAATAAACGCTGTCATAACTGCATAAATAGGCCATACAGAGGTATCAACGTTAGTGTAATAACAAAAAGCCAGTACAAATAACACCGCAGCAACCACGCCACCTGCGAGGCCTTCTATGGTTTTATTTGGACTAACTTTAGGCATTAACTTATGTTTACCAAAACTTTTACCTGTAAAGTAAGCGCCTATATCGGCACTCCATACAATGCCTAATACAACTAAAATGAGCATAGAGCCATAGTGAGTAGATTCCGTATATTGCGCACTACGCAGTGTGTTAAGTGCAAGCCATAGCGGTACTAAGGTCAATAAACCAGCAATGCCGCGCATCACAAGCCCTTCGTTCCACCCTTTCGCCATAGCAGGGTAACGCCACACTAAATAACTGGCTACCAACCACCAAGAAAACGACAAGGTAAATAAGTAATTAGCATCGCCTACAAGTTGACCATCTTGCCATAGAGTCTCTATAGGCCAATGCAAATTGAGTAACCCTAGTAGTACTGCCACTAATAACACAAAGGCGCCACGTTTTAGCTTATCGCATAGCCCCATAAAGGCAGACCATTCCCACGCGCCCATTAATACAATAGCACCCGCAAAATAACTAAATAACGTTAGTGGGGTGTAAAAAACCAAAGCCAGTGCTAATGGTGCTAACACTAGTGAGGTTAAAATACGTTGTTTTAACAAAATGATGACCCTTAATCTATTTTAGGTTTGAGCGAGTAATTGTTTTATTTGTTCGCCCGTGCAACCAAAACGTCGCTCTCTGGCAACGTAACATGCAATGGCCTCTGCAAAAGCAGCTTCATTAAAATCAGGCCAAAGTGTATTTGTGAAATAAAGTTCAGCGTAGGCTGCCTGCCAAAGTAAAAAGTTACTAATTCTGACATCGCCACCGGTACGGATCAATAAATCAGGCTGAGCTTGATCTGCCATACTCATATGCTGTGCAATATGTTCTTCTGTAATATCTGCTGGGTCAATTTCTCCATTCGCTACTTGTAAAGCAACTTGCTTAGCAGCGTGAGTCATATCCCAGCGACCACCGTAATTTGCAGCAACATTTAAGTGCAGCCCGGTATTGTTCGCTGTTAGTTCTTGAGCTGTATGTACTTTAGCCCGCAAGCTTTCAGAGAATCGAGATAAATCTCCAATGATGGTTAGTTTTACGTTATTTTTATGCAGCTTTTTAACTTCTTTACTCAGTACAAATAAAAAAAGCTCCATAAGTGTATTTACTTCGTCTTCAGGGCGGCGCCAGTTTTCACTACTAAAAGCAAATAAGGTTAACGATTGTATTCCTAATTTAGTACAAAACTGCACGGATTGACGAACTGCATCCACGCCTTTTTTATGCCCATATACACGAGGTCTATTTCTAGCTTGTGCCCAACGCCCGTTCCCATCCATGATGATGGCAACATGTTTAGGTAAACATTGCTGTGAAATTGTATCAGCGTCTAGAACCATAAATTTTGTGTATTCCATAAAAAAACGCCGCCTAGTATACCCCAGACGGCGTTTCAAAACTAATAATTTTAACCTGTACCCGTGATAATAAATCTACATAAAGCAAATAATTATACAGCTAACAACCTTGTATTTACTGATAATCGAGCCAATAGCAAAGAGTAAATACAATCTGTTACCCTTTAAAATCACACAATTAAAGTTAAGTGCGAAGGCATATAAACAACGACTTAGTTACTTCAGTAAAGCTGTTAATCCGAGCCTAGATTAGCAATTAGATTTCCATCAACTCAGCTTCTTTCGCTGTTAGTTGCGTATCCATTTCTTTGATAAACTTATCAGTGATTTTTTGGATAGCATCTTCAGCTTGACGCGCTTCATCTTCAGAGATGTCTTTATCTTTTAATAAGTTTTTAATATCGCCATTTGCATCACGACGAATGTTACGAATAGCAACACGACCGCCTTCTACTTCACCACGTACGATTTTAATTAAATCTTTACGACGTTCTTCAGTCAATGGAGGAAGTGGTACACGGATCACTGTGCCTGCAGACATTGGATTTAAACCAAGGTCAGATGCCATAATCGCTTTTTCAACAGCTTGCGCTAATGACTTATCAAATACACCAATAGCCAATGTACGTGAGTCTTCAATTGTTACATTTGCAACTTGGTTTAACGGTGTTGGTGCGCCGTAGTACGACACCATGATGCCGTCTAAAATTGCAGGATGAGCACGGCCAGTACGAATTTTAGATAATTGACTACCAAGTGCTGCTACACTTTTTTGCATGCGCGCTTGCGCATCTTTTTGAATATCGTTAATCACGGTTTAATCCTAATCTAGTTACTAACTTCATCTGAGGCTTGTGAAGAAATAAGGGTTCCTTCTTCTTCACCCATTATTACGCGTTTTAATGCGCCTGATTTATTCATATTAAATACGCTCAATGGCATATTATGGTCGCGAGCTAATGTAAATGCCGCTAAATCCATTACTTTTAGTTCTTTATCAATAATTTCATTGTAGCTTAAGTGACGGTAAAGTGTCGCATCTGGGTTTTTAACCGGATCATCGCTAAATACACCATCTACTTTGGTTGCTTTAATTACTGTGTCAGCTTCAATTTCAATGCCACGTAAACACGCTGCAGAGTCAGTTGTAAAGAACGGGTTACCCGTACCAGCGGCAAAAATAACAACGCGACCTGTTTTTAATAAGCTAATGGCTTCTGCCCAGTTATAGGCATCACATACGCCATTTAATGGGATAGCTGACATTAAGCGACAATTTACAAATGCACGGTGCAACGCATCACGCATAGCAAGACCATTCATGACGGTTGCAAGCATACCCATGTGGTCACCAACGACGCGATTCATGCCCGCTTCGGCTAATGAGCCACCGCGTAAAAAGTTACCGCCACCAATAACTAAACCCACTTCTACGTCGAGTTCTACGAGCTCTTTAATTTCTTGTGCCATACGATCTAAAACTTTAGGGTCGATGCCGAAGCCTTCGTCTCCCATTAAAGCTTCACCACTTAATTTGAGAAGAACACGTCTAAAAATAGGTTTGCGATTGATAGTCATAGTTTTGGGGCCAACTTTTATTGAATTATGGATAAAAAATAACCGCGCTTATGTTAAACATAAAAGCGCGGTTATTTTAAAGAATTTCTAAGCGTGACGCAAAAGCAAATAGTACTTTAATTGCATGTATTTTCCTTTTGCATCACAAATAGTATGTCTTACTGACCTTTAGCAGCTGCAATTTGAGCAGCAACTTCAGCAGCAAAATCTTCTTCTTTCTTCTCGATACCTGCACCAACTTCCATACGTACAAAGCCAGTAACTGTTGCGTTTTTCTCTTTAAGAATTTCGCCAACAGATTTTTTCGGTTCCATGATGAAAGCTTGACCAGTAAGAGAAACCTCACCAGTAAATTTCTTCATACGACCAACAACCATCTTCTCAGCGATTTCAGCAGGCTTGCCTTCATTCATCGCGATGTCGATTTGCACTTGCTTTTCTTTTTCAACAACATCAGCAGGTACGTCATCTGGCGTTAGGTAGTCTGGGTTTGAAGCAGCAACGTGCATTGCAACGTGCTTAAGTGTTTCTTCATCAGCAACACCCGCAACAACAACACCAATACGCTCGCCATGACGGTACTCAACTAATTGCTCACCAGTGATGTACTGAAGACGACGTACATTGATGTTTTCACCAATTTTAGTTACTAGCTCAACACGGTCTTCTTCAAACTTAGCTTGTAAGTCTTCGATAGATGTAGTGTCAGCAATAGCAGCATCTGCAACTTTGTTAGCAAATGCTAGGAAGCTTGCATCTTTAGCAACGAAGTCAGTTTGACAGTTAACTTCTACAAGTACTGCAACACCCGCGTTTTGCTTGATGATGATAGTACCTTCAGCAGCGATGTTACCTGCTTTTTTAGCAGCCTTTGCAGCACCGCTCTTACGCATGTTTTCAATCGCTAACTCGATGTCACCATCAGTCTCAGTTAACGCTTTTTTACAATCCATCATGCCAGCGCCAGTACGCTCGCGTAATTCTTTAACTAGGGCAGTAGTTACAGCCATTAGTAAATCCTCAAATCTGAAATCAGGTTTAGATAAGCGGGTTACCCGCTCCACAAGAATAGCAAGTCTTCACCTTTAAAAGATGAAGACTTGATGACAGCTAATTACTCAGCTTCTACGAAGTCATCTTTTTCAGCTTGAGCAACGATGTTACTCTCACGGCCTTCAGTGATCGCAGCTGCAACAGCACTAGTGTAAAGGTTGATTGCACGGATAGCATCATCGTTACCAGGTACGATGTAATCAACACCGTCTGGGTTAGAGTTAGTATCAACGATTGCAACAACTGGGATACCTAGGTTGTTAGCTTCACGGATAGCAATGTGCTCGTGGTCAGCATCGATTACAAAGATAGCGTCTGGAAGGCCACCCATGTTTTTAATACCACCAAGGCTTTTTTCAAGCTTGTCCATTTCACGAGTAAGCATTAACGCTTCTTTCTTAGTTAACTTCTCGAAAGTACCGTCTTGGCTTTGAGCTTCAAGGTCTTTAAGACGCTTGATTGATTGACGAACTGTTTTCCAGTTAGTCAACATGCCGCCTAACCAACGGTGGTTAACGAAGAATTGATCGCTTTGTAAAGCAGCTTCTTTTACTGCTTCGCTTGCTGCGCGCTTAGTACCAACGAAAAGAACTTTACCTTTGTTTGCAGCAGCACTAGATAAAAACTTAAGTGCAGTGTTGAACATTGGTACAGTTTGCTCAAGGTTGATGATATGTACACGGTTACGTGCGCCGAAGATGAAAGGCTTCATCTTAGGGTTCCAGTAACGTGCTTGGTGACCAAAGTGAACACCAGCTTGAAGCATATCGCGCATTGAAACGTTTGCCATTTTGTAAATCCTCTAAGTTGTTTAGGGTTAGGCCTCCACATATCCCATAGCACCAACACCGCAGTTAAATGAAACTGAAATGCACCCAAGTGTATGTGACGATACGTGTGTGTGTTAAAATAAAATTGTGTTTGCCTTAAATACAAAAAATCATTTAAGAATTTATTTGTAAAAAGACGGCGCGCTTTATACCATATTAAAATTAAATACTCAACGTCTCGTGCAAAAATTGTGCGACGATAATCATCTAAAAACGCAACTTTGGAGCCTCAATGAGCGCTGTGATTAAGACCCCTGAAGAAATCGAGAAAATGCGTGTAGCCGGCCGTTTGGCTGCTGATGTGCTAGAAATGATCGAACCACATGTGGTACCAGGTATCACCACCGATGAGTTAAATACAATTTGTCATGATTATATTGTTAATGTGCAAGATGCTGTACCTGCTCCTCTTAATTATCATGGTTTTCCAAAATCAATTTGTACCTCGGTAAATCATGTAATTTGTCACGGAATTCCGAACGACAAAGCATTAAAAGACGGTGACAGTGTCAATATTGACATTACTGTTATTAAAGATGGTTACCATGGTGATACTTCAAAAATGTTCCATGTTGGCACACCTAACATTCAAGGCAAACGCCTTGCAGAAGTGACCCAAGAAAGCCTTTACCTTGCCATTAAAATGGTAAAACCGGGTGTTCGCCTTGGTGATATTGGCGCAGCTATTCAAAAATATGCAGAGAGCTTTAATTACTCTATCGTACGTGAATACTGCGGGCACGGTATTGGCAGTGAATTTCATGAAGAACCACAGGTAATGCATTACGGAAAACCAGGTACAGGCGAAACATTAAAAGCCGGTATGTGTTTAACAATCGAGCCCATGGTCAATGCAGGCAAACGCCAATGTAAATTACTAAAAGACGACTGGACTGTGGTAACAAAAGACCGTAGTTTATCAGCTCAGTGGGAACATACCTTACTGGTAACTGAAAATGGTGTTGAAATTTTAACACTACGATCAGATGATACTATCGATAGAATCATCGAGCACTAATAGTAGTGTGTGCTTAATCATAGTAATAACAGGCTTTAGCCTGCGTACAGATTAAGTGGTTTGCTGCAAAGGGAAATAACATGATTTATTCCCTTTGCAGCAAACACAGTATAAAAATAACTTAATCCAAGACTTATAATGCAGTCCATATATAGGAGCCAGCCTAAGTGGCATTACCTAACAAAGTAAAAAAGTTGCTCAATGATGCTCAGCAACTTAGCGAATACCGCGATTGCTCCGCCTATTTTTATAAATGGTTGCATAATGAATTCTCAAAACAACCCGTTGGTAATCTAATAAACGCCCGTGCAGAATTTATAGACCGGTTACTGATTAAACTCTTTCATGTTTTCGATTTAGCCCACGAGCCAGATCTCGCTTTAATTGCTGTAGGAGGTTATGGTCGCGGCGAGCTACATCCCTACTCTGATATAGACTTTTTATTACTTGTTACGAAACAGCCTAACGATGATATTTGCGAAAAAATTGGCCAGTTTGTCACTATGCTGTGGGATCTTAATTTAGAAATAGGTCACAGTGTACGTACCATTGAACAAGCCATAGAGCAAAAACGTGAAGATGTTACCTTTGCCACCAGCCTACTAGAAAGCCGATTAATTTTCGGCAACCATATTGAATTCGAAAAGCTCAAAAGTCACCTCATCGAAAGGCCTGTATGGGGCTCTGGAGAGTTCTTTGTTGCAAAAGTACAAGAGCAAAATTTACGCCACAAAAAATGTCATGGTACGGCTTATAATCTAGAGCCTAATATAAAAGAAAATCCAGGCGGGCTGCGCGATTTACAAACCATTATTTGGGTTGCAAAAAAACACTTTAGAGCCGAAACCCTGCAAGAGCTGATAAATCACGGCTACCTAACTCACGAAGAATACCAAGAACTGTTAGAGTGCCTTGAAAATTTATGGAACATTCGCTTTGCTTTGCATTTAGCCGCGGGTCGCTCAGAAAACCGTTTATTATTCGATCACCAACCGCAAGCGGCTGAAATTTTGGGTTTTGGTAGTGATGGAAAAGCCTCTGTTGAGCGCATGATGAAACGCTTGTTCAGAATAATGAGCCGGGTGCGTGAACTTAATCAAATGCTACTTTCGTACTTTGAGCAAAGTATTTCACCAGACAGCAGCCAAGCCACTGTTGAAGAACTTGATCGTAATTTTGAACGCGTTGGCCATCAAATTCGGGTAAAAAGTCCGTCAGTATTTTTTAGGCGTGACCAACTTTTTGTATTATTTGAGCACATTGCTGATCACCCAGAAATTACCCATATATACCCAAGTACCATCCGAACTATCCGCCAAGTACGTCGTCGCTTATTAGGTGACTTACAAGATTATGCCGCGTGCCGCGAAGCTTTTTTACGTATTATAAAGCACCCTAACGGCATGGGCCGTGCATTTACGCTAATGCATAAGCACGGCATGATTGCCGCTTACCTTCCTCAGTGGCGCAATATTTTTGGCCAAATGCAGTTTGATTTGTTTCATGCCTATACCGTAGATGAACATACCCATAAATTAATTAATAATATTTACCAATACTTCGATAAAACCAGCATTAGTGACTTTCCAATTTGCAGTGAAATAGTTACGCGCATGGATAAACCCGAATTACTGTATTTGGCTGGTATTTTTCATGATATTGCTAAGGGGCGTGGTGGCGATCACTCAGAGCTGGGCGCTGTTGATGCCATAGCGTTTTCAAAGCTGCATGGTTTTGCCTCTTCAGATGGTAAACTCATAGCGTGGTTGGTAAGCAATCACTTACTTATGTCGGTAACTGCGCAGCGTAAAGATATTAACGACCCCGATGTAATAAAAGATTTTGCATCGCGAGTAAAAACCGAACGCCAACTCGATTACCTCTATTGTTTAACCGTGGCTGATATTCGAGCCACCAATGACAACCTATGGAATGACTGGAAAAACACGCTGCTGCGCGAGCTTTATTTGCACACACAGCGCGCCTTGCGCCTTGGGCTTGAAAACCCAATGGATCAACGCGACCAAATTCGTGATAAAAAACACCAAGCTAAGCAACGCCTGCTTAATTTGCATTATCACGAGGAGCAAATTGACTTAATTTGGAGCCGTTTTAAAGCAAATTACTTTACCGCTTTTAGTGAGCAACAAATTTCTTGGCATACTGAGCACTTACTCAAGTGTACTGATTTAAGCCAGCCCAGTGTTATCGTTTCTAAAAAAGCGATGCATGGCGGTACCCAAGTGTTTGCTTATAGCCCCTATTCAGGTGCGCTCTTTGCTCGACTGGTTAGTGTTATTGGCTCTAAAAAAGCGCAAATTCAGCACGCCCAAGTACTGACCACCAAAGATGGCTACGTACTGTTCAACTTTGTTATATTAGAAGTTAACGGCGATCCGATTGCCAGTAGCCGCGCCCAATCGATTAAACGCGGATTAGAGCAAGCGCTTCATGATCCACGTAAAAAAATACGCTTTAAAAAGAGCCGATCACAGCGTTTTAAAGACTTTAATATTAAACCTAAAATTATACTGCGTCCGCACCCTCGTAAGGATCGTAGCTTAATAGAAATTCAAGCGGTTGATATACCCGGGCTATTAACTAAAATAGCCGAGGTTTTTCAAGCTTACTTACTCCACATACATGCCGCACGTATTACCACGGTAGGCGAACGTGCAGAAGATTTCTTTGTGGTATCAAATAACGAATATCAAGCGCTGACTGATGAAGAGCAAGCAAAAATTCATCAGGCATTACGTAAAAAACTCAACGCCGAAATTGAATAAGAGGACACTATGTCAGATTTAAAAACCATGATTGAAAATGCGTGGGATAACCGCGACAGCATTAGCCCTGCTACAGTATCAAGCGATGTTAAACAAGCGATTATAGATGCGCTTGAGCTATTAGATAGCGGCGCTGCTCGCGTTGCAGAGAAAATTTCAGGCGAATGGGTTGTTCACCAGTGGCTTAAAAAAGCAGTACTACTTTCATTTAGAATTCGTGAAAATCAGCCAATGAACGACGGCGTAAACCAATTTTACGACAAAGTACCGCTTAAATTTAGCGACTACACGCCGGAGCAATTTCAGCAAGGCGGCATGCGTGTCGTACCCAACGCCGTTGCTCGTAAAGGCAGCTTTGTAGGTAAAAATGTCGTATTAATGCCATCGTACGTAAACATAGGTGCATTTGTTGACGATGGCACCATGGTTGATACATGGGCGACAGTGGGCTCATGTGCTCAAATTGGTAAGAATGTACACTTATCTGGCGGCGTAGGCATAGGCGGCGTTTTAGAGCCGTTACAAGCAAATCCTACCATCATTGAAGACAACTGTTTTATTGGCGCACGTTCCGAAATTGTTGAAGGCGTAATTGTTGAAGAAGGCGCCGTTATTTCAATGGGGGTTTACATTAGCCAAAGTACCCGTATTTACGACCGTGAAACCGGTGAAATTCACTATGGCCGCGTACCTGCCGGCGCGGTTGTGGTACCCGGTGCTCTACCTTCAAAAGATGGCAGCCATAGCTTGTATGCGGCTATTATTGTGAAAAAAGTAGATAAACAAACTCGCGAAAAAGTGGGCATTAATGCCCTACTGCGCTCGATTGATGATTAAGAGCAGCTGTAAGTTTTTAGCTGTTAGCGCTAAGCAGGTTGATGTTAAACGTAGGTTGGGTTGAATAAAACGAAACCCAACGACACATTAAGTTAATGTGTATTCGCTAAAATTTAATTACATACAGAAAAAGCCCTAAGCTTGTATAGCTTTAGGGCTTTTTTAGTGATTTTAAAATACTTTCTCACAAACCTGTCCCCTTTAATTGCGTTGCTTTGTTAGATGCCTACAACTATAGTGAATTAACGCATAGTTCGATTGTCGAGGTTAAGTTGTTGCGGCTTTTTGTAATAAGTTGGTTGATATTATTATGTTCAAAACACGTCTTTGCTAATGACTTCAATACCTTTGAAAAAAAATTAGACGAAGCCGAAGATTATCTTACTGTTAATCCAGCTCAATCTATTACTATTTTAGAAAACCTCACAGGGTTACAACTCATGCCGCCAGAATTATTTATCCGCTGGCACCTTATCTATGCCCGTACAGCAGTTCCTACAAGTCACTATGACGAGCTTTATACATCGATTGACGCAATATTTCAGCATCATCAAACTGATTATTTCAAACAAAAACTGACCACCATTATGAGTGCCTTGGGAATATGGCTTCGCCATGCAGAATATTTAGACGATGCCCAGTACTCATTTAAATGTGCTTAAAAATATGCGCAAAACGATCGTCAACGCTTAACACTCACCAACAGTATGGCATTGGTTGCTCGCTCGCAAGATAACTTTGCAAAAGCGCGTGCTTTATACCTCGACAGTCATAAGATCACCACACAATTACAGCTTCCCAATGTAACCGCACTGATGGAAAGTAACTTAGGTTATTTAGCCCTGGATGAGGGCAATATACCCGAAGCTGAGCGCTATTTTAGAAGTGCATTAAGAAATAACCAAAACATTGATAAACGCGCGGGGCAAATCTCAACCGGGCTTAATTTATTAATGGTTTTTTTGATTCAAGAGCAGCAAATTAATTTTGAGCGACTCTATAGCCCAACGGCCACATTAACCCATGCCTTTCCCAATGAAGCGAAACAAGCATTACTTTTTTGGCTTGAAATAGGCTACAAAAATTTGACCGGGGGTTTTATAAGCCAAAAAGACAAACAACAGTTACAAACAGCGTATGAGCAATTAGAAAGCGATAAAATGAAACAACTGGTCGCGCGCTATTTAGCCAACAAGCTAGATGTAGCTGTAACCTTACCCCCCCTATTGTCGCTAAAGACTTTACCAGCCCTTGGTTTGAGCTGGTAAAACAATGTGATTGGAAACACTAAGACTATGTTTAGTCCTAAGCATGTAAAAGTCTATCCCCCTCTAAAACAGCTGCATTAACACTCCTATATCAAATTTCTCTTACTTTCTTTTTAAAACCAAGCTGCTGTAAATATTAACTTTAATTTAAAAAAGTGACATTTTTAAGCTGCAAAATTAGCCAACCCTAGTGAATTTGTAATAAGGTAGTCAGGCATACTTGAAAGTTAGCAATTAATATTAAGGATTAATATGACAAAAACTGCTTTACGCTCAACCATTTTGCTACCTGTATTTTTGCCTGCAGTATTTATTATTCTACTTTTGGTAATTGGTACAAGTAGTAACCCTGAACTCGCAGGTCAGGCATTTAGTGTGGCCCTTGCGTGGATAACAGAAACCTTTGGCTGGTTTTATATGTTGTCTGTCGCTATTTTCTTGGTATTTATTGTCTCAGTCGCGGCTTCTAGCTGGGGGAATATAAAACTAGGCCCCGATCATGCACAGCCACAATACAGCTTTGGTGAATGGTTTGCCATGCTCTTTTCTGCCGGTTACGGCGTGGCACTGCTTTATTTTGGTGTTGCTGAACCCGTTCTGCATTATGCATCTCCCCCATCGGGTGCGGCTGAAACCGTTGATGCCGCCAAACAAGCAATGCAAATTGCCTTTTTCCATTGGGGATTTCATATTTGGGCTATCTATGGAATTGTTGGTTTAGTGCTTGCTTATTTTGCATTTCGCCATGGCTTACCACTGTCTATTCGCTCTGCCTTGTATCCACTTATTGGCGATAAAATTTATGGCCCAATCGGCCATACTGTGGATGTATTTGCCATATTAGGTACTTTATTTGGTATTGCCACTACACTAGGGCTTTCGGTTACCCAAATAAATGCTGGCCTACATTACTTATGGCCAAACATCCCTATTAATACCACAGTGCAAATTACCGCGATTGCCGTAATTACTGCCGCAGCTACGCTCTCAGTAGTGGCCGGTATGGATAAAGGGGTCAAGCGATTATCAATTGTGAATATGACCTTAGCGGTTTCACTAATGACTTTTGTGTTTTTCATTGGCCCAACTATTCACATCTTAGAATCATTTTTACAAAATACCGGCAGTTATCTTAGTGGTATTGTTGAGCGGACCTTTAACTTACAAGCCTATAGTCGCAGTGATTGGATTGGGAACTGGACTTTATTTATATTTGGCTGGACGATTGCGTGGGCGCCATTTGTTGGAATGTTCATCGCAAAAATTAGCCGCGGCAGAACCATCCGACAATTTGTTGTTGGGGTAATGTTAGTTCCCACTATTTTTACCTTTTTATGGTTTTCAGTCTTTGGTGATACCGCACTTAACTTAATTATGAATGAGGGATTTGATACCCTTATTGGCGATGTGCAAGCAAATCATGCCGTCGCATTATTTCAATTATTTGAAGTGTTACCACTGTCATTTTTCATTTCACTGCTCACTGTCATTTTGATCATAACTTTTTTTGTTACATCATCTGATTCAGGCTCTTTAGTCATTGATTCACTCGCCTCTGGAGGAAGCATTAATACGCCGGCTTGGCAACGCGTGTTTTGGGCGGTACTAGAAGGTGCTGTGGCGGCTGTTTTATTAGTGGCAGGCGGACTTAGTGCGCTGCAAACCATGACCATAGCCAGTGCCTTACCCTTTGCTATTATTATGCTAATTGCCACTGCGGGGCTTTGGCGAGCTCTAAAAATTGAAGGCCATCGAGACACTAGCTTGCAAGCACATACTCTTAATAGCCGCAACATTAACTTGTCTCACTGGAAACGCCGTTTAGCGGCTATGGTCAATTACCCTAATAAAGAAAAAGTACATACTTTTATTGGTAGCGTGGTAGTTGAGGCAATGAAAGCCGTACAAGCTGAATTGAAATCTAGACAATGGCATGCAGTGGTGGAATTTGATACTGATTTAGGTCGCGCTCATTTAACGGTGCTGCGCCATGAACATGTGGATTTTGTTTATGATATTCGCCTTACCGAGCATCCTATGCCAAGCTTTGCTTACTCAGAGCTAAAGCCTGATAACAACGATGCTGAAAAGTATTATAAGGCCGACGTGTTTTTACGTCGTGGAGGTCTGTCATACGATGTTTATGGCTACACTGAAGATGATATTGTGAAAGATATTCTTGACCAATTTGAGAACTACTTACACTTTCTAGGTAATAGCCCAGGCGAACTTCCTTGGGATATGGCCGAACATGATGACATGTTAAATTCCGATAAAGCTTAACGAATGCAGTCAATGTTGGTAAAAGGGTAATTAAAAATAAAAAAGGCACTGTAAAGTGCCTTTTTATTTACTCAAACATTATTGATTACAGCGCGTTAAATACATCGTCTGTTTTAGCGGCACAAATAAAATCGTTTTTGTGCAAACCTTTAATTGAATGGCTCCACCAAGTAACAGTTACTTTACCCCATTCGGTTAATAGACCAGGGTGATGGCCTTCGTCTTCAGCCATATCGCCAACTTTATTAGTAAATGCAATGGCCTGCTTAAAGTTTTTAAACTTATAAACGCGCTCTAATTGCATAATACCGTCACGTACTTCCGGCACCCAGTCAGGGATTTTTTTAATTAATTCAGTCAATTCTGCATCTGATACTTTTGGAGCATCTGCATGACAGGCTTCACATTTTTGTTCACTTAATGAAGACATTTTAAATCCTTAATTCTAGTATTACTTTTATTAAAAAACTAACTAGCTAATTTTTCTTTTGGGGGAAATTTCGGCTCGTGTAAACCAAGCGCCTTAGCTTGCTCAACTAAAGTCATTATATCCATTTGCGATATTTCAAACAGATCATGAATCGAATTAATGGTGTAGTACAGCGGCTGCATAATATCAATACGGTATGGCGTGCGCAGCACATCTAGCACATTCATTGGATTAATTTCTGGTGTATCTGAATACACGTATTGGGTTTCTCCTGGGCTTGATAAAATACCGCCCCCGTAAATACGTAATCCTTTTTCGGTTTGCATCAAACCAAATTCGACCGTAAACCAATACATGCGCGCTAAATAAACGCGGTCTTTTTTCTCTGCCGCATAACCTAGTTGCCCGTACTTATGCGTAAATTCAGCAAAGTCAGGATTTGTTAGCATGGCACAGTGGCCGAATATTTCGTGAAAAATATCGGGCTCTTGTAAATAATCAAATTCTTCACGGCTACGAATAAACGTAGCAACAGGAAACTGCTTGTTGGCCAGTAGTCTAAAAAACTCATCAAAGTCGATAAGTGCAGGTACAGGTGCTACTTGCCAACCTGTTGTTGCCAATAGCACTTCGTTTAGCTCACTTAGCTGTGGAATACGATCATGCGGTAGATTAATTTTTTTTAACCCTTTCATGTACTCGTCACAGGCTTTGCCTTCAATGCACGCAAGTTGGCGTGCTACAAGCTCAGACCAAATTTTATTTTCTTCATCGCTCCAATGTATAACGCCATTTTCATCTGGTGTTTTAGAGGTGTAATTACTTGCTTTAGCCATAAATACCTTCTTTGGGTTTAAACCCTAAATCGGTGTCAAAATAATAGCCACACGCTCGGCTATTCGATGTAGCCATACTATGCAAAAGTGAACAAAAGTTTAATAGCTTGACTCAGATCAATACTTTCGCTGATTGCGTAGATCGTAAATATATAATTACACTAGAGCAAAGATAAAAACACACCCTATATTTAGCAGCGCTTACAGATCGATATTTATGTAAATAATAAATTACACATTACGATATTTTAGTAAATGCTTGGTTGAAATCGTTAATAATATCGTTAACATCTTCAAGCCCAACAGATAAGCGAATTAAACCATCACTAATTCCGGCTGCTAATCTTTCTTCGGGTGTGTAAGGCGAATGGGTCATCGATGCAGGGTGTTGAATAAGTGTTTCAGCATCGCCTAAGCTAACCGCTAAAGTACATAGCTTCATGCTATCAATAAACTGCTCACCGTCGGTTAAACTCCCTTTAATTTCAAAAGCAATAACACCGCCAGCAGCTTTCATTTGCTTACCAATAAACCGATGACCTGGGTGCGACTTCAGTCCAGGATAGTACACTTTACTCACTTGAGGGTGAGCCTCTAAATATTCAGCAATCGTTTGCGCACTCTGGCAATGACGCTCTACCCGTATAGCTAATGTTTTTAAACCTCGGTTAATTAACCATGCATCGTGTGGGCTAATCGTCGCGCCTATATCTTTTAACACCATCATTTTAATCTGTGTAATGTGCTCAAGGGATCCACACACAATACCTGCGACTACATCGCCGTGACCATTTAAATACTTGGTAGCACTGTGCATAATAATATCGATGCCGTATTGTTTAGGTGACTGTAGCAGCGGCGTTAAAAAGGTATTGTCGACCACACTTATTAAATTATGCTGTTTTGCTACATCACCAATAAGTGCTAAATCAATAACGGCCATCGTCGGGTTTATCGGTGTCTCTGCAAATATCATTTTTGAGTTTGGCTTTATTGCAGCACGTAACTCATCTTCATTGGTCATATCCACAAAGGTGACTTCAATGCCCCAACGCGGCAACATATGCGCAAAAAAAGCAAAGGTGCAGCCATAAAGCGCACTTGATGCAACTAAGTGATCGCCTTGTGATAAAAAGCTCAGTACCGAAGCCGATACCGCTCCCATACCTGTAGCCGTTGCCGCTGCAGCCTCACAGCCCTCTAATTGCGCCACTTTTTGTTCAAGTTCAGTGGTGGTAGGGTTACCCAAACGCGTATAAATATAACCTGGCTCATCGCCAGCAAACCGTGCAGCACCCTGTGCAGCATTTTCAAAATGAAATGTCGATGTTTGGTATAATGGCGAGGTTAATGCGCCATGGGGATCATTGGCTTTTTGTGGGCCATGAATACATTGGGTGTGTGGATGATGCTTGCTCATTGTGTGCTCTCGTTTTTATTATGTGTGTCAATTACATAAATAAAACGCACCGCACTTTAAATCACAAGCATGCCGGATGCTCAGATGGCTATTTGTGCAAACTTTACTCAAAAAGCTGTACACAAATATTGCCAACTATTTACTCTCCGCTCTCTTAGTGCGACTCATAATTTTACTCGCAATCCCTTGAACAGTGCCTTTTAACAAGCTGCGTTTATTTTCAAGACGCGGTAAGGGTCGGCTTAATTCCATGGCTTTATAGCCTATACGTGATGTAAATATACCCGCACTGACGCCTTGCGCGGCTCGCCCTGAAAGTTTGCCTAATAGCTCAGCACTAAGTGCCGTGGCAGCTAAATCAGATACAAGCTCTGCACTACCTACAAACATGACTTGTTTTAACAGCATTCGATAGAGTTTAATGCGACTGGCGTAACCAAAACCAATGCCATAAATTTTACCTATTTGTTCAATTAATTTTGTACCGCGCCATAACACCGCTATCATATCCACCAGCGCAAGAGGGCTTAATGCGACTAATAAGGCTGACTCTGTTGCAAAGCGGTTTATAAGCTTTTTAGCTTGGGTGTCTTGCGTTACCAGTAGGCTATTAGCGTAAAGTGTCATTATTTCTTTATCACTATGGTGCGTAGCAACTTGGTTTTTAAAGTTTTCAAAATTGTCTAACTGCTGGTGCTTGTTCAATTTTTCAAGCCAAGGGAGTGCACCACCCACTTGCTCACTGTTTAATAGCCTATCGGCTTCATGGCGATGCAGCTGATTACGCTTTAAACTGCGCAACATCCGATACTCTCGCCATAACAATCTTGTTATTAATAACACACCGCTTACCACAGCGGTTAAATAAACACTGCCCAAAATAAGCGATTGCTGATAAGCAAGCACAATAGAAAACCCAAACTCTAGCAGTACTAAAATAATAAAGCTGAGCGCAAACAAGCCTTTGAGCGTTTGCCATTTTGACTTTTTATACACCGGCTCTAAATCAACTTCAGGCTCAAGCGCATCATCCTCAAGCTCAGAGGTGTAATCACTTTGTCCGTGTTCAATAATTTTAGCGGGTGTTAACGCAGGCTCGTTTTGCTCAATATTTTGTGCATTAATACGACGCCCTGCTTGAAACTGTTGCGTTGACTCACTCATGTTAATTTGTCTCCTAGCAGGTACTGCATCACATGATCTAATCGAATATGTTTAAGTTGTTTGTCGGGGCTTGGCATCGGCGAAAATGACAAAAATTCAAACCCTTGCGCTGGCCACTCACTTTTATTAAGCATTCGACTTGGCGGCTCTGGTGGTAAATAAGTCAGCCACTCATGCTCATTTAAAGGTTTACCGTAAACGCAATCAAGGGTTTGACCTTCATCAACCACTTGGCGAGGTTGGGTTGCGGTAATTGATGACATAGCCATAGTTTCAATTTGTACACCATCAAACTTTAAATGATTACTTTGCTCTTTAACCAGCGAGTCTAGTAACAAGGCTAACGCTTTATGATGCTTAGCACTGATGTGATCTGACTTATTAGCAGCAAACAATATTTTATCAATATTCGGTTTGAATAAACGTTTAAAAAAGCCAGACTCCCCATAACTAAAATGTGCCAACAATTGATTAATAACACGGCTTTGCTCATGCAACGTTTCATGGCCTTCATTTAATGCACTGAGTACATCAACCAACACAATTTGGCGGTCAAAATGACGAAAATGCTCATTATAAAATGGCTTAACGACTTCTTTCACGTAAGCATTAAAACGTTTAATTAAATGCGCTAAATTAGAACCCGCCACCACATCGTCTTTCATTTTTTCAGGATTAATTGGAAAAAATAACAATAACGGCGCACCTTGCAAGTCGCCTGGCATTAACATTCGCCCGGGTTGTAACATCGCAAGTTTGGTGTCTTTTTTTAGCCCTACTAGCATGCGTTGATAAAGTTGTGCAATGTTAGCAAGCTCACTTTCATCCACAGGCGCATGTAAATCAAGTTGCTCTACGGCGTGTAAAAAATCGCCTGAGGTAGCGCTGCGAGGAGACTGATTTAATAATGGGTATTGCTGTTCACACCACGCAGTATAGCTTTGTTCAAGCATAGGTAAATCGAGCAGCCACTCGCCTGGATAGTCAATAATATCAAGGTATAACGTTGATTGCGGTGAAAAATGACCTCGCAGACCCGCATTACTTTGGTATTTAATCGCCAAGCGTAGGGTATTTATTCGCTCAGTAGACGCCGGCCAAGCAGGGTCACCTTCCATTGGCAGTAAGGCACTCATTGCACGGTTATAATCAAAAGTGGGCACGTTTAATGCCTCTTGCGGCACAATTTTAGTGGCAATATGACGATGCTCGCGCATCACATCAAAAAAAGGTAAGTTGTTGTCATTCGCCTGAGAGGTTAAGTGCTTAACTAACGCACTTATAAACGCGGTTTTACCACTGCCGCTCAACCCAGTTACAGCAAGCTTAACATGTTGGTCTAAACTACGGTGCAGGGCTTTTTGTGCTTTGCCTTTAAAGGTTTTAAAGGTCTTTTTTGCAAATGATTGGCTCATAAAGTGTTTTGCACCCTATCTGCCGTAATTGTTCACGTTACAAACAAGGTGCTTATCAATCCTTTAAAGTTTATTAATTTCACGACTGACCGTAAATTCGCTTGAGGTAACGTAACGTTCCATCTCTTGTAAGCGAACATCAACACGTGTTAAACGCTCTTTTAAGTCTTGTAATGCACGACGAGGTGGCTCGCCCTTTTGCCATACTTTAAACTTAACTTCTAGTGGGTCATCACTGTAAGTTGAATGCGTTTTATGTGTTGCAGCAGGTTTTTTATCTAAAATAAACCATGCTGCAATGTACGCTACCACAAATAATGGGCCACCGGTTAGTAATACCGCACTAACAAAAATAATGCGAACTAACCATAACTCCATATTAAAGTAGTCACTTAATCCCGCACATACACCGGCAATTTTACCGCGTTGTGGGTCTCTTAATAATTCGCGTTTGGTGTTCATACTTTTTGTCTCCATTGCGGTGACTCTTGATCAAGCAACGCTTCTAATGTTTCTACTCTATCAGTCATTTTTTCGGCCTTTTGTGCAAGCTCCAGTAACTGACGATGTTCGTGCTCACTCAACCCTTGACTGACTTGTTTTTTGCTACGGTAGTGTAAAATTAACCACAGCGGGGCAACAAAAATCATAAACATAACAAATGGAACAATTATTACCTCTGAATCAAACATAACCCTCTCCTAACAATCCGTATTCAATGTTGATGTCAGGGGCACAAGGCCCCTGTTTTATATTTATTTATTCGAGAGTTTCTTTTTAAGTTCAGCTAACTCGTCGTCAATTTTTTCATTCTTTTGTAAATCAGCAATTTCATCTGCTAACGTTTGTTTACCCAAATCGTAAGACTCTATTTGAGATTCTAGCCCATCAATTTTGGTTTCGTAACGTTCAAAACGATTAAGTGCATCCTCTACTTTAGAACTATCAAGCGCTTTTTTAACCTCAAGGCGCGACTCAGCCGAGCGTTGACGTAAAATAATCGCTTTTTGACGTGCTTTAGCATCCGCTAGTTTCTCTTGTAGCGTAGTAACCTCTTGTTGTAGCTTCTCAATATGAGACTCTACATGGTCAAGTTCACTTTCTACCGCAGCAACTGCGTCGGCTGATTTTTGCTTTTCAAGTAATGCTGAGCGTGCTAAATCGTCACGATCTTTGCTCAGTGCCAGTTCGGCTTTGTCTTGCCAATCGTTTACTTGGGCTTTTAGTGTATCTACGCGACGTACTAATTCTTTTTTCTCAGCGAGTGTTTTTGCTGATGTAGAGCGTACCTCTACCAGTGTATCTTCCATCTCTTGGATAATAAGACGAACCATTTTTTCAGGGTCTTCTGCTTTATCTAAAATGGCATTGATATTAGAATTAACAATGTCTGCAAAACGTGAAAAAATTCCCATAACATATACCTCTATTATTTAATCTAAATGTGTCTGCTTTTATTAGTATCAATATGCTTGCCAACTTTTTTAATTTTAAAATAGCAATAAATTTCAAATAGTTAAATGTAAATTACAAATTGCTTTTGTTATCAATCATAATGAAATACACTAACTGTTAGTAAAAATGACTAAGAGTTAGGAAATATGAGTCAATATCGCCAACAGGATAATTTGCTCGGCCAATCAGACAGCTTTTTATCGGTTCTTGATCAGGTATCACAGCTAGCAAACCTAGATAAACCCGTACTTATTATTGGTGAACGCGGTACCGGTAAAGAGCTTATTGCAGCACGTTTACACTTTTTATCCAAGCGCTGGGATCAAAGTTACGTCAAACTTAACTGTGCGGCATTAAACGAAAACCTACTCGAAAGTGAATTATTTGGCCATGAAAGTGGTGCATTTACCGGCGCAAGTAAACGCCATGAAGGCCGATTTGAGCGGGCTAATAGCGGCACCTTATTTTTAGATGAGTTGGCAAATACTTCTGCCCTAGTGCAAGAAAAGCTATTAAGGGTAATCGAGTATGGTGAGTTTGAGCGTGTTGGCGGCAAACAAACGGTTAAAGTAGATACGCGCTTAGTCTGTGCGACCAATGAAGACTTACCGTATTTAGCGCAGCAAGGTGAATTTAGAAGCGATTTACTCGATAGGCTCGCATTTGATGTGATCACTCTACCGCCACTGCGCGAACGCCAAGACGATATTATGTTACTGGCTGAGCAATTTGCAATGAATATGGCACGCGACTTAGAGTGGGAGTTATTTAGTGGCTTTACTCGCAATGCACAAGAAAGTTTACTCAGTTATGAGTGGCCGGGTAATGTGCGTGAGCTTAAAAATGTGGTGGAGCGAAGTCTGTATCGCCACGGTAATGAACACATCCCTGTGCATAAAATTATTCTAGACCCATTCGAAAGCCGCTTTAGACCTAAAGCACGTATTAAACATACACAAGCCCCTGTTGCTGTGCAAAATGAAGTTGTTAACACCAAGCCCATAGAAGCGCCTGTAACACCGAGTTTGAGTAACGCAGAACCTGAGTTTCCTTGTGACTTAAAAACACTCTCTAATGAATTTGAGATCACATTAATAAAAAAAGCATTAGAACATAGCCAATTTAATCAAAAGAAGACTGCAGAAGTACTTGGTTTAACGTATCATCAATTACGTGGTTATTTGAAAAAATACAATTTGCTGGAATAGTAGAGGTTGTGCGGGTGCATAAATTATTACTTGCTTTATTATCATTGAGTTTAGTAGGTTGCATTGATAGTAAAGAAGAAATCTTAGAAGAAAAAAACCAAGGCCTCGTTTATTGCGCTGAGGCAAATCCTGTGTCGTTCAATCCACAAGTCACAACCACAGGATCAACCATCGATATTATTGCTAACCAGTTGTACGACCGGTTAATTAGTATTGACCCTGAGACTGCTGAATTTAAAAGCGAACTAGCCACCGACTGGAAAATTAGCAAAGACGGTAAGTCTGTCACTTTTACTCTGCGCAAAGGGGTTAAATTTCATACCACCGCGTATTTTACTCCAACACGCGAATTTAACGCTGATGATGTCATTTTCACTTTCAGTCGTTTATTTGATGTATACAACCCCTATCACTTTGTCGGTGATGCGAATTACCCCTACTTTCAAAGTGTGGGTATTGACCAACTTATTCGTAAAATTGTCAGGGTATCTGATCACCAAGTTCGGTTTGAATTATTTAACGCAGAAAGCAGTTTTTTAGCGAATATGGCGACCGATTTCGCCGTGGTGCTCTCTAAAGAATATGCCATGGCGCTCAAAGCCAACAACCAAGAAAACCTATTTGATCAATATCCAGTCGGCACCGGTCCTTATATTTACAAAGAATACCGACGAGACCATTTAGTACGCTTTTATAAAAACGCTGACTATTGGAATCACGAGGTGGCACTTGAGCAGTTGGTGTACGACATTACCCCTAATGGCACCACCCGTATCGCTAAAATTCTTACCAAAGAGTGTGACGTAACTGCGCATCCTAGCAGTGCACAGTTAAGTATTTTAGCTCAGCGAGATGATATTAACGTTGAAAGGGAAACCAACTTAAACATAGGTTATTGGGCATTTAATACCGAACGCCCTCCGTTTGATAACTTAAAAGTACGCCAAGCCTTAGTGCATGCCATTGATATAGAAAAAATAATGCAGGCAGTTTACTACGGTAATGGACTTCGTGCGCGGTCAATATTACCACCCACGTCGTGGGCGTTTGAACCACAAAAGAACATGCCAATTTTCGACCCACAACTGGCAAAAAAACTATTAACTGAAGCCGGTTATGAAAAAGGGTTTGATATGAGCATTTGGGCTATGCCTGTCAGCCGTATTTATAACCCCAATGCACGAAAAATGGCAGAGCTGATGCAAAGTGATTTACGCAAAATTGGCGTTAACGTTAATATTGTCGAGTATGAGTGGAACACCTTTATTCAACGCATAGGCGAGCACCGTCACGACAGTGTATTATTAGGTTGGGCAGCAGATACGCCTGATCCTGATAACTTTTTTAGCCCGTTACTTAGCTGCACCGCGACCTTCAGTGGCAAAAACCCAGCGAACTGGTGTAATCCTGAATTTGATTTACTATTAACTAAAGCTCTCGATACGACCGATTTAAATTTACGTAAACAATATTACGACGCTGCACAAAGTATGATCATCGAACAATTACCCTTATACCCAATAGCCCACGGCATGCGTTTTCAGGCAAGTAGTGCTGATGTTGAGGGGATCACACTCGGGCCATTTGGCGCTATTTCATTGGCTAACGCGAGGAAGAAGTAATGTTATTCGATTATATTTTACGCCGCCTCGGATTGTTATTTTTCATGGTGTTATTACTGAGTATTTTTACTTTTTCGCTGAGCTACTTATTCCCTGGCGATCCACTGAGTAACTTAAGCGGCATACCAGACACTAACTTTACTCAAAATGCACAGCTAGAAGAAAAGTACCTGTTTAACAGTAACTACTTTATGCAGTACATTGCCTTTGTAGGGCGAATAGTACAAGGCGATTGGGGCGTGTCGTTTGCCTCAGGAGATAGTGTTTTTGCTCACGTGGTTGATTTAATTCCAGCGACCTTAGAGCTGAGTATTTATGCGTTAGTCATCTCGGTTGTAGTTGGCGTGCCTGTCGGGATTTTAGCATCGGCTTATCATAAACAATGGCCTGATAAATTAATTAGCTCAACAGCTATGGTTGGCTATTCTATGCCTATTTTTTGGCTCGCGTTATTACTAATTATGGTTTTTTCGCTCAAACTTGGTTGGTTTCCTATGTCGGGGCGAGTGAGCTTATTGTATGAAATACCTGCCAGTACGGGGTTTATCTTACTGGATATTTTACTTGCTGATTTTCCCTACAATGGCATGGCAATGCTTGATGCACTGCATCACCTAACGTTACCTACCATTGTACTGGCTATGTATCCGACCACTGTATTGGTACGCTTTACTCGCGAGTCAATGTTAAAAGTAATGGATCAAAACTTTATCAAAACAGCTCGCGCTAAAGGCCTTAACCGTGGGCAGCTTATTATTCATCACGCCCTAAGAAATGCATTACTGCCAGTCATAAAGCAAATTGGTTTGCAATTTAGCACCTTGATCACCCTTGCTATGATCACCGAGGTTATTTTTTCATGGCCGGGGATTGGCCGTTGGTTAATAGACAGTATTTATCAACGTGACTACCCTGCCATACAAGGGGGGTTAATGGCCGTTTCTTTTTTCATTATTATTGCGACAATTATAGCCGAACTAACATACACCCTACTCGATCCCCTGTCTCGGAACCAAGCGCATGGCAAAGTTTAATTTATTTTCAGAAGATTCAAATAAATCGCCATTAGCGAGACTATGGAGAAAATTTAAAAATAACCATCCTGCTTTGGTGGGTTTATGGGTGTTTATTGCCTTTAGTATATTAGCTGCAACAGCGCCGTTTCTTGCGCCCTATGGAGTAAACCAACAGCACAGTAATGCACTACTGCTACCACCTTCATGGAATGAAATGGGCGATGTGCGGTTTATTTTAGGCACCGATGACTTAGGCCGAGATGTGCTGTCTCGTTTAATGAATGGCGCCACATATACGTTCGGGTTATCGGTCGTGGCTGCACTAATTACCACCATAATTGGCGTGTTAGTCGGGACATTTGCTGGTATTAGCAAAGGCATACGCTCTAGCTTTTTGAACCATTTACTTGATGTAACCTTGTCTATCCCCTCATTATTATTGGCCATTATTATTATTGCCATACTCGGTCCTGGATTAATGAATACCGTTTGGGCAATTATTTTAGCGCTGTTACCACAGTTTATTCATTCCATTAGAAACCTAATCGTTGATGAGCTGGGTAAAGATTATGTCACAGCGTACCGGCTCGATGGAGCCTCTAAGTGGCATATTTTATCGCGCGGTATTTTTCCTAATGTGTATGAATATATTGTGGTTATTTTTACTATGGCCCTCTCTACTGCTATTTTAGATATTGCTGCGCTAGGGTTTTTAAAACTTGGCGCACAGCCGCCCACCACTGAATGGGGTGCTATTTTAGCCGAAAACTTAGGGCTTATTTATTTAGCGCCATGGACGGTGGCTCTTCCGGGTGTACTGCTATTTTTAGCCGTTCTTTCAACAAACTTGGTGGGCGATGGACTTCGCAAAGTTTTACAAGCGCGTAAGGCAGATTAAATGCATTTACTAGATATTCGAAATTTAACCATAGAGCTGCAAACGTCTGAAACTGCTATTCGCGCTGTTGACCGAGTAAGTTTTAGTTTAAAAGAAGGTGAAGTACACGCCTTAGTGGGAGAATCCGGCTCAGGAAAAAGCTTAATTGCAAAAGCCATTGTAGGCGTACTTAACGAACGCTGGGTTATAACCGCCGATAGAATGCATTGGCGCGGTGTCGATTTAATGCGCCTCACACCAGAGCAGCGCCGTAAAACCGTCAGCCAAGACATTGCAATGATTTACCAAGATCCAAGTCGCTGCCTTGACCCTACTGCAAAAATATTTAACCAAATCGCTGAAACACTGCCTGAAGTGGCCGCCAAAGGGTTTTTCTTAAAACGCAACCGAGAGCGTAAAGATCGTGTAAAAGCACTGATACACAAAGTGGGCATTAAAAATCATGAAGCCGTGCTTGATAGCTACCCTCATGAACTCTCTGAAGGCGTTTGTCAAAAAGTCATGATAGCCATGGCCATTGCGCGTACACCTAAATTGCTCATTGCTGATGAGCCTACAACCGCACTAGAAAGCACCACCCGTGCACAGGTGTTTAGGTTATTAAAAAGTTTAAATCAGCTAAAGAACATGTCTATTTTGATGATCTCTCATGAGCTGGAAGAAATTGTTAATTGGTCGCATGGTATTCATGTGTTGTACTGCGGTCAAATGGTTGAAGCAGGTCCAACACACCGTATTTTTAGCCAACCTCGTCATCCGTATACGCAAGCTTTACTAAAAAGCCTGCCCGATTATGAGCATGGTTTAGCCCATAAAGAACCCTTTTATGCGCTTAAAGGCACTATTCCAACATTACAACATTTACCGATTGGTTGTCGACTCGGTCCACGTTGCCCACAAGCACAAAAAGAATGTGTGGTTGCGCCTAAACTTTCAAAGCATCATGGTCATAGCTACGCCTGTCACTTCCCGCTGATCAAGGAAATAAAATAATGCAGCCACTGTTAAAAGTTCAAGCCTTATCAAAAACCTTTAACATGCGAGCGGGTCTATTTAGCCGTAAAAAGTTTGATGTTTTAAAAAACATCTCATTTTGCATTGGTAAAGGTGAAACAATTGCCATTATTGGTGAAACAGGCTCAGGAAAAAGTACCCTGGCTAAATTATTAGTGGGTGCATACAGTGCCGATAGCGGGCAGATATTATTAGAGAATAACACCATAGAAAACAATGGTAATCGTGATGCGCAGTGTCGTTATATCCGAATGATTTTTCAAGACTCCGCCACCTCATTGAACCCAGCAGTGACCATTGCTGAAATGCTCGATGATTGCCTAAAATTCAATACTGATTTTGATAAAACTCAACGTAGTGAAAAAATTGGCAGTACGCTGCTTAAAGTGGGTCTACTGGTCGATCATCAGCAATACTATCCGCATATGTTTAGTGTGGGGCAATTACAGCGTGTAGCGCTCGCTCGCGCGCTTATATTAGATCCTAAGGTCGTTGTACTCGATGAGGCACTTTCGTCGCTTGACCCTTCTGTAAGAGCGCAAATAGTTAACTTATTACTTAAATTACAGCTCGAAACCGGTTTAACCTATATTTTGATCACCCATCACTTAAGTTTAGTGCGTCATATTAGCGACCAATTAGTCGTTCTCAATAAAGGTGAAATTGTTGAATACGGTCCCACTGAAGCTATTTTTCAAAGCCCACAGTCAAAGGTTACTCAACGCTTATTAAGCTGTTAATACAAAAACGAAAAAGGCGCCAATTGGCGCCTTTTATAGTTTAGCTATTATTTATTCCGCAGGTTGCGCTGCTTTTGGTACATTAAGCTCTGCTTGTTGCTTAAGCGATTCAATGAATACCGTATAGTTTTTCTGCGCTTGCGCCATCGTGATATTTTGCTTCATTTGTGGCTCAATGTTGTCACTCACTGGTGCATCATTTACCGCTTTAAGCGCAACAATCGCTGCATCACCATTGTTTAAGTTAACTACATCATATACAGCTGCATCACTAGGATGTGCCATTTTGAATACTTGGGTAACAATAGCAGGCGAAACTGCAAAGCTTTCACGAGTAAGTTGCGACTCTTGACGAACGCTTAGTGATTGCTCAGCAGCCACATCGTTTAAGCTCTTGCCCTCTTTGATTTGTGCAAATAACGTGCGTGCTTTTTCTTTAGCAAGATCCGACGCTTTTTCGTTTACTAAGCGTGTTTTAATTTGCTCGCTTACTTCGCTTAATGCTTTAGTTGCAGCCGGTTGATGCTCGTTAACACGAACCACAATCACGTGCTCATTACCAAGCTCAATTACTTCTGAGTTTACTTTATCTTCTAGTAATTCAACTGATGATAAGGCAGTCACAATCGCTGGGTTATTAAGCGGCTCAGGAAGCGCGCTAAGCGCTAATAGCGGTGTAGATTGTACTTCAACACCCGCCACTTCAGCAGCATCGTCTAAGCGGTCAGAAATCTCAAATGCTAACGCACCCATTTCTGTTTGCTTCTCGTAAAACGCATCCACTTTTTCAGCTTGTTCAAGTTCAGCACGTAAATCGGCTTTCACGGCATCGTAAGGTTTAACTTGCTGCGATTGAATGTCTGTAAGTTTAATGATGTGATAACCAAATTCAGAGGCTACTACATCAGAGTAATCACCTTTGTTTTGCAGTGCAAAAGCAGCATCTTCAAATGCAGGCTCCATGACATCACGTTCAATCCACTCTAGGTCACCACCCATTTCTGCACTAACAATGTCATCTGACGATGTCTCTGCTAGCTCAGCAAAATCAGCACCCGCATTAAGCTGTGCTAATAAAGACTCAGCTTTCGCTTTTGCCGCATCGTCATCTTCACTGTTATCAATTAAGATATGTGATACACGACGTTTTTCAGGCTCAACATATTGCGCTTTACTCTGCTCATAATATGCTTTTACGTCGTCTTCGCTTACCGATGCAACATCGATATCATCTGCATCTAACTCAATGTAATTAACTGAAATAAGCTCTGGCGATAAAAATTGCCCTGCATTTAATTCGTAGTAATCTGCCACTTCTTGATCAGTAACGTCAACATCAGCCTGCATTGCTTGTTTATCAATGACTAAATAATCAATGCTGCGAGTTTGTTGTTGCAGTGCAATGGCTGATTTAAGCTCGTTTTGCAATGCAAAGTCAGTTCCTGCAACCGCTGACACTAACTGGCTACGTGTCATATCATCACGAAGGTACTCTCGAAATGAATCAGGTTGGAAGTTCATTTGACGAATCACTTGTAAGTAACGGTCGTTATTAAACTGATCGCCAATTTTAAAATAAGGAAGCTCTAAAATTGTTTGACGAATACTTTCATCACTCACACGCAGACCCAGCTCAGTCGCTAACTGGCTTTGTAATTCTTGTTGTACTAAACGGTCAATCACGCCTTGACGTATTTGAGCCATATAAGTTGGATCGGCTGCTATTTGGGTAAAATATTCACCAAATTGTTGTTCTAAGCGGCTACGTTCATTTTGAAACGCACGGCTAAATTCTGTTTGGCTAATTTTAATTCCATTTACTTCAGCAACGGGTTGTTCTGTGGTTTGACCTAAGTAACTACCGATCCCAGCTAAGGCAAAAGATAAAATCACCGCGCCTAAAATGACTTTGGCTACCGGCCCTTGCGAACCTTCTCTGATTTTCTCAAGCATTTGTTTATCTCTTTTCTGACCAAGGTCTTTTCTACCTTGTCATATGTAAAAAAAGCGTATCTTACCAGATACGCTTTTTCACTTGAAGTAACTGGCGGTGAAGTAACTTAATTCATCGATTAGAATAATTAAGCGTATTGTTCACTCGCCATAACTAATTTGTTTACACAGTGATTAGTTTACTGCGTCTTTAAGCGCTTTACCGGCTTTAAAAGCTGGGATGTTAGCAGCAGCAATTTGAATCGTTTCACCAGTTTGTGGGTTACGACCTGCACGAGCAGCACGCTCACGTACAGAGAAAGTACCAAAACCAACAAGTGCAACTGAGTCGCCATCTTTTAGCGCGCCAGATACAGATTCGATGAATGAATCTAGTGCACGACCTGCAGCCGCTTTAGAAATGTCAGCATCAGCTGCGATTTGATCGATTAATTGAGATTTATTCACAATATCATCCTCTTTCATTGTTGTTATCAAGAGCGATTGTTTTTTTAAACTAACATCACTGTTTTGAAATTTTTGAGCATTTATTTAAAGCTCATATGATTATATTTTTCTTAAGCCTAGGCCCTGCAAGGGCTAGGCTTGAAAACCAGTGCTTAACTTATCATACCGTTTAGATTTGAAAAGCCCCTAAAAGCACTTTTTTTGGCTTTTTTACTGCTTTTTCGGTGTTTCGACTGAAAAACTATCAACTGGATGCACTAAAGCAAGCTTTAATACCTGATCAATCCATGTAACTGGGTGAATATCAAGACCCGCCAATACATTGTCAGGTATCTCTTTTAAGTCACGTTCGTTAATTTTTGGAATGATGACCGTTTTAATCCCACCACGGTGAGCCGCTAATAATTTCTCTTTTAAACCACCAATAGGCAACACTTCACCACGTAAGGTAATTTCACCTGTCATGGCTACATCAGAGCGCACCGCATTACCGGTTAAGCTTGAAACCAAACACGTTACCATTGCAATACCGGCACTTGGGCCATCTTTAGGTGTTGCGCCCTCAGGTACGTGTACGTGAATATCGCGTTTTTCATAAAAGTCGCTATTAATACGCAGCTCATCAGCACGATTACGCACAACGGTCATCGCCGCTTGAATCGACTCTTGCATCACATCGCCTAACGAGCCGGTGTAAGTCAATTTGCCTTTACCTGGTACTGCAGCACATTCAATCGTGAGTAAGTCACCGCCTACTTCTGTCCATGCAAGGCCTGTAACTTGACCAATACGGTCGCCGTCTTCTGCTTTACCGTAATCAAAGCGTTGCACACCTAAGTACTCTTCAAGGTTATCTGCATCAATTGTCACTGTTTTAGTGTCTTTTTCGATTAAGATATTTTTAACCGCTTTACGACATAGCTTAGATACTTCACGCTCTAAATTACGCACGCCCGCTTCACGGGTGTAATAACGGATAATACCAATGATGGCACTGTCGGCAATTTCAACTTCTTTAGCTTTTAAACCGTTACGCTTAATTTGCTTAGGAATTAAGTGCTCTTTAGCAATATTTAGCTTTTCGTCCTCGGTGTAACCCGATAATCGAATCACTTCCATACGGTCTAATAAAGGACCTGGAATATTAAAGCTATTCGAGGTTGCCACAAACATCACATCAGATAAGTCGTAATCAACTTCTAAGTAATGGTCCGCAAAATGACTGTTTTGCTCAGGATCCAATACTTCTAACAATGCTGATGCAGGGTCACCGCGCATATCTGCTGACATTTTGTCAATTTCATCTAACAAGAATAATGGGTTTTTAACGCCCACTT
Source organism: Pseudoalteromonas sp. APC 3694 (assembly GCF_030407565.1). Taxonomy (NCBI): domain Bacteria; kingdom Pseudomonadati; phylum Pseudomonadota; class Gammaproteobacteria; order Alteromonadales; family Pseudoalteromonadaceae; genus Pseudoalteromonas; species Pseudoalteromonas sp. APC 3694. The sequence goes on along the minus strand of NZ_JASDDE010000011.1, from coordinate 11,209 downwards.
TAGTCATGTTTTGAATTAACTTACCAGGCATAGAGCCAATGTAAGTACGACGATGCCCACGAATCTCAGCCTCATCGCGTACACCACCGAGTGCCATACGAACGTATTTACGACCCGTTGAACGCGCAATAGACTGCCCAAGTGATGTTTTACCTACACCTGGCGGTCCAACTAAACATAAGATTGGCCCTTTAAGTTTATTTGTGCGCTGTTGTACTGCGAGGTACTCAATAATGCGCTCTTTGACTTTATCAAGGCCGTGGTGGTCGCTATCTAATATTTTTTGCGCGCCGGCTAAGTCTTTTTTCACCTTAGAGCGCTTTTTCCACGGTACGTTAATTAACGTATCTATGTACGAGCGAACAACACTGGCTTCTGCCGACATTGGCGACATCATCTTAAGCTTATTTAACTCAGCTGTGGCTTTTTCTTTCGCTTCTGATGGCATGCCAGACTCTTCAATGCGCTTTTTCAACGCTTCAAATTCATCCGGTACGTCATCAATTTCACCCAACTCTTTTTGAATCGCTTTCATTTGCTCATTGAGGTAATACTCACGCTGCGATTTTTCCATTTGCTTTTTAACGCGGGTGCGAATTTTCTTCTCAACTTGCAATAAGTCTATTTCACCTTCCATCAGTGCCATTAAGTACTCTAAACGTTCTGTGACGCTAGATATTTCAAGTACTTTTTGTTTTTCAGGCACTTTCAATGGCATATGTGCTGCCATGGTGTCAGCAAGACGCGCAGGCTCATCAATACCGGATACCGAGGTCATCACTTCAGGTGGAATTTTTTTATTTAATTTTACATAGCCTTCAAACTGGCTTAATGCACTGCGAATAAAGATATCTTGTTCTTGTTCGTTTACTGAATCAGATTCAATAAACTGTGCATTGGCAACGAAAAAGTCTTCGTTATCAACAAACTCTTCGATATTCGCACGTTGTGTGCCTTCAACTAATACTTTTACTGTACCATCGGGTAGCTTTAATAATTGAAGTACAGTCGCAATTGTCCCTACACGATAAATATCGTCTTTCTCAGGCTCATCTACAGTTGCATCTTTTTGTGCAACTAAGAAAATTTGTTTGTCTTTATCCATTGCCGCTTCAAGGCATTTTATTGATTTTTCACGGCCTACAAAAAGCGGGATCACCATGTGTGGATACACCACTACATCGCGCAGTGCTAGCACAGGGATTTCGACTCGATCGTTTCTCTCAAGCGTCATTGTATTTTCTCTTTGCACTTCATTTATTTAAAGATTACTCAAGTATATGGGGATAACCTAATTAAAGTTCAACAATTTTTGCCAACTCGATTAAATTAATTATAAAAAAAGGAGCCATTGGCTCCTTTTTTTTACAACTTGCTCAGAATTTAATCTGCTGCGGCTTGTTCTTGATTACTGCTGTCATAAATCAAGATTGGGTCAGACTCACCTTTAATAACGGTTTCATCAACAACCACTTTACTTACGTTATCAATTGAAGGCAGCTCATACATAGTATCAAGCAATACACCTTCTACGATTGAACGCAGGCCACGTGCACCGGTTTTACGTTCCATTGCTTTGTGAGCAATAGCACGTAGTGCATCATCACGAAACTCAAGCTCAACGTCTTCCATCCCAAACAATACTGAAAATTGCTTAGTAATAGCGTTTTTAGGCTCACTTAAAATTTGTACCAGTGCAGCTTCATCAAGTTCAGTCAATGTAGCAACAACAGGTAAACGGCCAATAAACTCTGGAATTAAACCATATTTTACTAAATCTTCTGGCTCAACATCTTTAAATGTTTCACTTAAAGAGCGGCTCGCTGCCGACTCTTTAACGTTAACGCCAAAACCAATGCCAGTATTTTTGTGGCTACGCTGTTCAATAACTTTATCAAGACCAGCAAATGCACCACCACAAATAAACAGTATTTTAGAGGTGTCTACTTGCAGGAACTCTTGCTGTGGATGTTTACGTCCACCTTGTGGCGGAACAGAAGCAACGGTACCTTCAATCAATTTCAGTAAGGCTTGTTGTACACCTTCACCTGATACATCACGGGTGATTGATGGGTTATCTGATTTACGTGAAATTTTGTCAATTTCATCAATGTAAACAATACCACGTTGTGCTTTTTCTACGTCGTAGTCACATTTTTGTAAAAGCTTTTGAATGATGTTTTCAACATCTTCACCCACATAACCGGCTTCGGTTAACGTGGTGGCATCGGCCATTGTAAACGGCACATCTAGCAAACGTGCTAACGTTTCAGCTAGTAGTGTTTTACCACTCCCCGTTGGACCAATTAATAAAATATTACTTTTACCTAGTTCGACGTCTTGTTTAGTTGATTGGTTGCGTAAACGCTTGTAGTGATTGTAAACCGCTACAGACAACACTTTTTTCGCATGCTCTTGGCCAATTACGTAGTCGTCTAAGTGGTTACGAATTTCTTTTGGCACAGGTAATTTGTCAGCGGCATCATGCTTAGGCGCGATGTCTTTAATTTCTTCCCTGATAATATCATTACACAGCTCTACACATTCATCACAAACGTATACTGAAGGTCCTGCAATTAATTTTCGAACTTCATGCTGGCTTTTGCCGCAAAAAGAGCAGTATAACAATTTATTACTTTTGTCGCCGTCTGTAGGAGTGTCAGACATTCAGCTACCTCATTTTATTACGTTGGCCACCAAAGTCTTGGTGGCTATTTTAATACGCTTTAACTATACCAAAATTTAGGCTTTTTCGCATAGTAACTCTCATTAGCAAGCATTACTGCTTGCAGGCATACTTACTTGCTACCGCGATTAGTAAATACTGAGTCAACAATACCGTAATCTACAGCTTGGCTTGCACTCATAAAGTTATCACGGTCTGTATCGCGTGAAACAACGTCAAGCGGTTGGCCAGTATGCTCAGCCATTAAGCGATTTAATTTGTCTTTAATAGACAGGATTTCTTTCGCGTGTATTTCAAAATCAGATGCTTGACCTTGGAATCCACCTAATGGTTGGTGAATCATTACACGTGAATTAGGTAAACAAAAACGTTTACCCTTAGCACCACCAGATAGTAAAAACGCACCCATGCTAGCCGCTTGGCCCACACAAATAGTACTTACATCAGGTTTGATGAAATTCATTGTATCGTAAATAGCCATTCCCGCAGTGACCGAGCCACCCGGTGAATTGATATATAAGAAGATATCTTTATCTGGGTTCTCTGATTCTAAGAAAAGCATTTGCGCTAAAATCAGATTTGCCATGTTGTCTTCAACTTGGCCCGTTAAAAAGATAATACGCTCTTTTAATAGTCTCGAATAAATATCAAACGAGCGCTCGCCTTTAGCTGTTTGCTCAACAACCATTGGTACTAATGCGTTTAGGGGATCTGTCATACCAGTGTTCATACTTATTTAATTCCTTATGCGCTTATACTTATTCTAAGAAAAGCATAATGATCATTTTTAGCTAATTAAGAACCACAAACTAAAATGGCCCGGGCACACTGCATAAACAGAGTAACACGAGCCATTTAATCGTTAGCGAGCGCTTAAGTCAATGACTTATTATGCACCTTGCTGTGGATTCATGATGTCATCAAATGCTTTTTCAACATCAGTCACAGTTGCTTTAGCTAAAATAGCTTCAACAGCTTGCTCTTCCATTGCTACATTACGCATTTGTTGCATTAGTTGATCATTTGCTTTGTAGTATTCTACTACTTCAGTTGGATCTTCGTATGCAGATGCTACAGTAGCGATAAGTGCTTCAACTTTAGCGTCATCAACTTTGATGTCGTTTGCTTTGATCACTTCGCCTAATAATAGGCCAGTTTTAACTCGTGTAACTGCTTGCTCATGGAACAATTCAGCTGGAAGCTCAGGCATATTTTGACCGTTACCACCAAAACGTTGAGCAGCTTGCTCACGTAAAGCGTCAACTTCTTGGTCGATTAATGCTTTAGGCACTTCAACTTCGTTTTGCTCTAAAAGACCTTTGATTGCTTGGTCTTTTACGTTAGCTTTAACCGCTTGGTCTAGCTCACGTGTCATGTTCTTTTTAACTTCTTCTTTAAGCGCGTCTACGCCGCCTTCGGCAACACCGAATTTAGTTGCAAACTCATCGCTTAATTCAGGTAATTCTTGCGCTTCAACTTTTTTCACTGTGATAGTGAATTGAGCCGCTTTACCTTTTAAGTTTTCAGCGTGGTAATCTTCAGGGAAGTTTACATCAGCAACAACTTCTTCGCCTGCTTTTTTGCCTACGATGTTGTCTTCAAAACCTGGGATCATACGACCTTGGCCAAGTTCTAATGGGAAATCTTCAGCTTTGCCGCCTTCGAATTCTTCACCGTCGATAGTACCAACGAAATCAACCGTTACACGGTCGTTTGCGCCAGCAGCTGCATCAACGTCAGCCCAAGAAGCGTGTTGCTTACGAAGTGTCTCTAGCATGTTTGCTAAATCTTCGTCAGTTACTTCTACCGCTGGTTTTTCAACAGCAATTTTATCTAAACCTTGAACTTCAACTTCAGGGTAAACTTCAAATGTTGCTGAGAACTCTAAATCTTTACCTGCTTCAAGTGCTTTTGGAGCAAATGTAGGTGCGCCAGCAGGGTTAATTTTTTCAGCAACAATTGCTTCAATGTAATTACGTTGCATTACTTCGCCAGCAACTTCTTGACGAACAGCTGGTCCGAAACGCTTGTTGATTACTGATACTGGAACTTTACCAGCACGGAAACCGTCGATACGCTGCGTTTTTGACAGTTGTTGTAAGCGTTTTTTTACTTCGGTCTCAACGTTCTCTGCAGGAACGGTGATGGTCAGACGGCGCTCAAGGCCTTGAGTCGTCTCAACAGAAACTTGCATGATTTACCTCAATATTCAATTTTGGCGACTTTTCGCCTTCATTACAAACAAAGTAATCTATAGGCGTCTTGATAAAATTCAAGCCTTAGAGCTTAAAAAAATCCGTCGCTACCAGGAGATACCATTGCTGCTCTGCCCTAAGGGCACTATATTTTTAAACAAATAGACGCGGCATTATAACCTAATATTCATGATAGTCGAGTGTAGGGGGCAATTATTTGGGGTAGATCAGGCTAGATAACGACTAAGCGAATAAAAAACAGACTAATTAAGTGAAAATACGATTAATAAAGAAAAAATTAAGAGTGTTGTGTAATAAAAGTAGAATTTAGATGTGTTTTACTTAGGGGAAAATGGTCGGCGATGCAGGATTTGAACCTGCGACCCCTTGGACCCAAACCAAGTG
>NZ_JASDDE010000011.1:0-5825 GCF_030407565.1 Pseudoalteromonas sp. APC 3694 | reverse complement strand
GAAAATGGTCGGCGATGCAGGATTTGAACCTGCGACCCCTTGGACCCAAACCAAGTGCGCTACCAAACTGCGCTAATCGCCGATACTTACTATTGCCTGCGAGTGACCTCGTTGACAACGGGGTGCATAATAGTGATTTGACCGGGTTAGGTCAAACGTTTTTTTAAGAAAACAAATCAATTGCTCATTTTTAGTTCATAATGGTCAAATATTACGATACAGGGATAAAATTTAAACTCTTTTTTATAATTCGGGGGTTATAATTTAAAAGCAACTTGGCGCTCAACCGCTTTTCTGCGAAAATAGCCGCCATATTAAAAAATGAGTAAGGTGAAGGTCTTTTTCTTTATCGGCATTTTAACCCCTATATATGCATTCGTTTTTTAAATGTATCGGTATCAAGTTAATTAACCTAATTAAAGGTCACCCATGACGGCAAACATCATTGATGGTAAAGCAGTAGCAAAACAAGTACGTAGCGCAGTGGCTGAACGAGTTTCAGAACGTGTTGCACAAAACCTTAGAGCCCCAGGATTAGCTGTGGTGCTTGTTGGACAAGATCCAGCAAGCCAAGTTTACGTTGGTTCAAAGCGTAAAGCCTGTGAAGAGGTTGGTTTTATTTCTAAATCATTTGATTTACCCGCAGACACAACAGAGCAAGCGCTATTAGCATTAATTGATGAATTGAATGTTGATGGCGAAGTTGACGGTATTTTAGTGCAGCTCCCTTTACCAGAGGGCTTAGATGCAGAAAAAATTCTTGAGCGTATTACTCCACACAAAGACGTTGATGGTTTTCACCCTTATAATATTGGCCGATTAGCACAGCGTATGCCCGCTCTTCGTCCATGTACACCTAAGGGTATTATTACTTTACTAGATTCAACCGGCGTACGTTACAAAGGCATGCATGCTGTGGTTGTTGGTGCCTCTAATATTGTGGGTCGACCTATGTCACTTGAGCTGTTACTCGCCGGATGTACCACCACTGTTTGCCATAAGTTCACCCAAGATTTAGAAACGCATGTACGTCGTGCTGACTTACTGGTTGTAGCAGTGGGTAAACCTGAATTTATTCCTGGCGATTGGATAAAAGACGGCGCCATTGTTATTGATGTAGGTATTAACCGTTTAGACAACGGTAAATTAGTGGGTGATGTAGAGTACGCCGTTGCAGAACAAAAAGCTGACTTTATTACCCCTGTACCAGGCGGTGTGGGCCCGATGACTGTTGCCAGTCTAATTGAAAATACGTTAGAAGCGTGTGAGAAATATCACAATAAACAAAAAATAAAGTAATGAAGAGCCCGCTTAATTGCGGGCTTTTTGTATCATCATTCTTCGTTTTATTAATGCCAAGCCTTGTGGCAATACCGAAAATACGATCATTAATAACATAATCGCGTACTGCCAACTTTCATATTGTTCGTTAATCAATAACCCTGCGCATAAAATGCCGGCAATTGGGTTAGCTATAGTGCCAAAAGTAAATTCAACTACTGACATTCGCCCTAATAACCAAACATATAGGATGTAAGCCAAAGCAGTATTAGGGACCACTAGCCAAAATAACGCCAGCCATTGCGTGGTATTTATTGATGCAGTTAAAAATTGATTGCAGAGGAGCAAAATAAAAAGCCTGTATTGCAGCAGCAATCGCTAGCAAACTGCCACCAATGATTAATTGCCACGTTAATACTGTCCACCAGTGTACTTTAGCGGTCACTTTTTTTACCAGCGTACTGCCTATAACAATAGTCAATAGCGCCCCTATCAGTGCCACTACTCCCAATAAATTAAGTGCAATATGTTGTGGGTCAAATAAGCGCCATGCTAAAACCACTAAAGCAAGGGCACAAAATCCTTGCACTAGCGCTGGCTGTTGTCGTTTAACAAGCCAAGCATACAATAATGCCACTACCGGTACAGACACCATACCGACACCTGCAATCGCAGCAGGTAAATTAATCGCCATTACAAAAATAAAACTAAAAAACAACGCAATATTGATTGCGCCTATTAGAAAAATGCCTGGCCACTGTTTAGCCGTTGGCCAAGAAGGTTTAAATAACAACAATAATAAACCAGCAGGGAGTGCACGTATGGCTCCTAGCAAGATTGGCGGCCACTCTGGGGTTGCGTATTTAGTTACCGCATAAGTCGTTCCCCATAAAAAAGCTGGGATCATGGCAAGTAAAATATTCATTAATTTTCCATTTTTAAATTGATGAATGCGAGTTTAAAACCTCAACTATAATTGAGGTCAACAATATCAATTTTATTAAAAGCATAATCAATCTAATGCAATTGATATAACCAAAAAAGGGTTACCCTATGGCAACCCTTTTTTTGTGTTCAGCGCGTTATGGCTAAATCCGCAAAGCTCAACAAACCCTAAGCTTTACGCCACGTTGTTTTTCCCGCTGAATCTTCAAGTACTACACCTAACGCATTTAGAGCATCGCGAGCTTCATCTGCTGCAGCCCAATTTTTACTGGCACGTGCGTCATTACGTTTTACAATCAGTGCCTCAATTTCAGCCACTTCATCGTCGTTTTGACCGCCTTGTAAAAATGCCTCTGGTGCTTGTTGAGCAATACCAAGTATTTCACCTAAGCTACGTAGAATAAAGGCTAAATGTCCTGCTTTTTCGCTATCACTGTCTTTTACACGATTTAGCTCTTTAGCAACTTCAAACACAACCGGTAATGCTTCTGGCGAATTAAAGTCATCATTCATGGCTTTTCTAAACTTAGCCACATACTCATTACCTTCAAGCTCACATTCAACTGGCTCAACGCCACGTAATGCGGTGTAAATACGCTCAAGAGACGAACGTGCTTGGTCTAAGTTTTCTTGAGAGTAATTGAGCTGACTGCGGTAATGACCTGATATTAAAAAGTAACGAACCGACTCTGCGTCATATTGTTTTAATACCTCACGAACGGTAAAAAAGTTATCTAACGATTTAGACATCTTCTCTTTGTTCACTTGTACCATACCGGTGTGGATCCAAGTATTTACATACTGGCCATTATTTGCACAACATGATTGCGCGATTTCGTTTTCGTGGTGCGGGAACTGTAGGTCTGAACCACCACCATGAATATCAAAATGCTCTCCTAAGTGCTTTGAACTCATCGCTGAACATTCTATGTGCCAACCAGGGCGACCCTCACCCCAAGGTGATGACCACGACGGCTCCCCTGTTTTGGCTTTTTTCCATAAAACAAAGTCAAGTGGGTCATCTTTATCTTGTGCTACTTCAACACGCGAACCTGATTGCAACATGGTTAAATCTTGTTGCGAAAGCGCCCCGTACTGCTCAAAGGTAGAAACATCAAACAATACATCACCATCGGCTGCAACATAAGCGTGGCCTTTGGCAATCAAACGCTCAACCATAGCAATAATTTCATCCATGTGGCCGGTTACGGTTGGCTCTATATCAGGACGTAGCATATTTAAACTGTCAAAGTCTTCATGCATGGCTTTAGTCATACGCACGGTTAAGTCGTTAATCGCCTCACCGTTTTCATTTGCGCGCTTGATAATTTTATCATCAACATCGGTAATATTACGTACATACTTTAAATCGTAACCTAAGTGGCGAAGGTAGCGAACAATTACATCAAAACCCACAAATGTGCGTGCATGGCCAATGTGACAGTAATCATAAATGGTGATACCACACACATACATGTCGATTTTTCCATCGACCATAGGTTTAAACTCTTCTTTTTGGCGTGTCAGTGTGTTGTATATTTGTACCATTTAGTTGCTTTCCTTCACGATTAACAGAAAAGCTATGTTACCACTTGCTAAGCACGGGCTCTAGCGGTTTATAACAAACCTAACATCTACTTTGTTAATCTGAGTCAACTACGATAAAATAGCGCCAATATTTAAACTAGCTATAGGAAACCTCATGGTTGTTCTACACACAAACTTTGGTGATATCACCATTAAAATGCACGAAAGCGAAGCTCCAAATACAGTAAAAAACTTTTTAGAGTATGCAAACTCAGGTTTTTATAACGGCACTATTTTTCACCGTGTAATTGATGGTTTTATGGTTCAAGGCGGTGGTTTTGCATCTGGCATGGAGCAAAAAGAAGTAAACGACCCAATTGAAAATGAAGCTAACAACGGCCTATCTAACAAAGTAGGTACTTTAGCAATGGCGCGTACGCCTGATCCACACTCAGCTACAGCGCAATTTTTCATTAACGTGAATAACAACGACTTTTTAAACCACAGCAGTGAAACATCACAAGGCTGGGGTTACTGTGTGTTTGCTGAAGTAGTGGAAGGCATGGACGTAGTAAATAAAATCAAAGGTGTTGCTACAGGTAGTAATGGTTTTCACCAAGATGTACCACTTGAAGATGTGGTAATTGAAAGTGTAACTGTAAGCTAAAACCTCCTTATTCTTCACAGAATACATAAAGCGGGTATTCACCCGCTTTTATTTAACTGGAATCACCATGACTCGCCAAACCTACTTTATTGCCGATTTACATTTGAGTGAAAATCGCCCAGATATTACAGCGGCATTTTTTAAATTTTTACACTCCCATATTGTTCCTCAAAAAGTAGACGCCCTATATATTTTAGGTGATTTTTTTGAAGTTTGGGTTGGTGACGATTATGTTAGCGAACTCTCAGCAGCAGTGGCAGAACAACTAAAAGCGGTTAATAACTTAGGTATTCCTATCTATTTTGTACACGGTAATCGCGACTTTATCATGCGAGAACAGTACGCCGATATGGCAGGAATGACCTTACTGAATGAGCAAACAGTGATCGACCTCTACGGCACTCCTACTGTCATTTTGCACGGTGATGAAATGTGTACCCAGGATGTTGAGTACCAAAAGTTTCGTCGAAAGAGCCGTGGTTGGTGGTGGCCTAAACTTATGCTTGCTATGCCATTGTGGTATCGTAAAAAAATAGCCCGTGATGCACGTGAAAAAAGTAAGCTCAGCCAAGCTAATAAGCCAATAGAAATACTGGATGTGGTGCAAAGCGCAGTACTCGAAACCTTCGCCAAACATAACGTGGCTAATATGATCCACGGCCATACTCACCGCCCTGATGTACATACCTATGAAGTTAATAACCAAACGCTTACTCGCACAGTATTGGGCGATTGGTATACTCAAGGATCGTATTTAGTGGTGACCCCTAATTTTCAAGAGTTAGTTTCGACCCCCTTGTAGGGTTTTTAGCCTTTATTGACTAATTGTAATGAGACTTTGCTTTTAAGTCAGGTAAAGTAATAATAAATTGTGTTTTAAAATAGGTATCGCTTTGTGGTTCTGAATGAAGTTTGATGTCCCCTTTTAAAACCTTGGTTACCCATTGATAAACTATATATAAACCTAAACCCGTGTTACCTCTAGCTGTAGTATAAAAGGGTTCAAATATATCTGCCTTTATCTCACCATTAGCATCTTTGCCATTATCTGACACGCTCAGCCTCACCCTATTATTAGTCGCTTGTTCGACTTTTATTTCTATTACCCCCTCCTGCTTTTCATCAAAAGCATGGTTTAGCGCATTAACCACTGAGTTTTCGACCACCTAAGAAATAATACCTGGCAAGCTAATTATATGTTTATTAAGTAAAAAACAGTTTTCACTTTTATTGGCGAGTTTTTTAACCTGGAGTTTAATGACAATAATAGCTCTTCAATAATTTTTTCAATATCACATGCTATAAATTAATCATTATGGCGATCAATCGCCATTTTTTTAAAACTTTTTACTAGGGCGTGTTGATCTTTGTGGTATGAAAAACAAACAGCATGAAGATAAGGTAT
>NZ_JASDDE010000114.1:0-2634 GCF_030407565.1 Pseudoalteromonas sp. APC 3694 | reverse complement strand
TGCATATTCTCATGCATCGCGATCACCTAATACTATCTAAGCCGATCACCTAATACCATCCATCAAGATCACTCAATACCATCGATGCCGATCACTTTTCGGTCAAAATGGTATTGAGTGATCGACTTGAATGGTATCGTTCAATTTGTACACGTTTTTGTCTAGCCAGTAGGTGTTTTTAACCGTTATTCTTTTCATTTTTGATGATGAGAATGACCATGCCAACGGCACCTATTTCAATGCGTAAACTTAAAGAGATTTTAAGACTAAAATACAGCTGTAAACTCAGTCATCGTCAGATAGCAACAAGCTTATCTGTTTCACCCTCAATCGTGTCTAAATATGCCTGTAAATCAGCAGAGTTAGATATTACTTACTGGCCGCTTGATGAGAAGTGGGATGATCACGCTCTGCAACAAGCGTTCTTCAAAACAAAGCCTCGATTAAAGGGCTTTACCATTCCTGACTGGTCGTTAGTTCAGCAAGAGCTTCGGCCTAAAACCATGACGTTGTTGCTGCTTTGGGAAGAATACAAAGAGCGGCACGCGGAAGGTTTTTACAGTTACACTCACTTCTGCCGTCAGTACAAGGCATGGCTTAAATGCCAAAAACCCTCCATGCGACAAAATCATAAAGCAGGTGAAAAACTGTTTGTGGATTACTGTGGCCCAACCATGAGTATTGTTGATACAAGTACAGGCGAGTGTCGTACTGCACAAGTGTTTGTTGCGGTCATGGGTGCATCAAATTATACCTATGCCGAAGCGACTTACAGCCAGAAACTCGAAGATTGGGTGATGAGTCACGCCCGTTGTTTTGAGTTTCTTGGCGGTGTTCCTGAGCTAATAATTCCTGACAACCTTAAAAGTGCCGTCACCAAACCGTGTCGATATGAGCCTGACTTAAACCCAACCTACCAACAACTAGCGACACATTACGATACGGTCATTGTGCCCGCTAGACCCTATAAACCAAAGGATAAGGCTAAGGCTGAAGTGGGTGTGCAAATTGTTGAACGTTGGATAATGGCGCGCCTTCGCAATGAAACCTTCTTTAGCTTGCGTCAATTGAACCTGAAAATACAAGCATTACTGGTCGATTTAAATCAACGTAAAATGAAAAAGCATCCTGGCTCACGGCTCAGTCAGTTTGATGCTATCGACAGACCTGCACTCAAACCACTGCCTACACAGCCTTACAGCTATACCTTAGTAAAACAGGTGAGCGTGCATATTGATTATCATGTGGAAATTGAAAAGCACTACTACTCAGTGCCACATACCTTAATTAAACAAAAGCTTGAAGCCCATGCCTCCGGGAAGTTGGTGACACTCTACCATCAAGGCATACGAGTCGCTGTTCACCCCAGATCATACCGAGAAGGTGCGCACACCACGCTTGATCTGCATATGCCTATCGCTCATCAAAAGCAGCAACAATGGACACCACAGCGGTTCGAACGCTGGGCGAGTAAATTTGGCACATCAACTGAGCAGTTTGTTATGCAATTGATGCAAGCTAAAAAACATCCAGAGCAAAGCTACCGTGCTTGTATGGGGTTATTAAGCCTAGGTAAAAAGTTTAGTGTTCAACGTCTTGAAGCCGCCTGTCATCGCGCATTAACCACAGGTGTTACTCGCGTTAAACAAGTAAAGACTATCTTAGAAAAAGGCTTGGATAAACAACCCTTGCCACAAGCTCAAGGTGATTTACTACAAGATATTGATCATAAAAATATCCGTGGCAACCACTATTACCATTAATAAAAATTAACAAACCATAGGAAGACTTATGCAAAATATCAATCAACAAGTTAATAATCAGTTAAGTAATTTAAAGCTAAGCGGCATACGTGATGCGCTATTGCAGCAATACAAGCAACCCAATTTATACGTTGAACAAAGCTTCGAAGAGCGGCTAAGTTTATTGCTTGAACATGAAATAACGCAGCGTGATCAGCGTAAAATAGATCGCCTAACGCGACAAGCAAAGTTCAGAGTTGGCGGCACTCTTGCCCAACTCAACTTTGGCGCAGCACGACAACTCGATAAAGCTCAGATCCGTTCATTAGCACAAGGTGAATGGCTTCGTCTTCACCAAAACATCTTGATCACAGGAGCAACAGGTTGTGGCAAAACTTACCTCGCTTGCGCGCTTGGTCAAAACCACTGCCAACAAGGGAGTAGCGTTTATTATTTTAGGCTCAAAGAGCTATTAGAAAAGATGTTTCTAGCGCAAGCCGATGGTAGTTATCGAAAACTGATCAACAAGCTTAGCTCTGCCAATTTACTGATCTTAGATGATTGGGGATTAGAGCCATTAACGGCTCAACAACGGAGTGATTTACTGGAATTAATTGATGCAAGATATGATACAAAATCGACCTTAATAGCGAGTCAATTACCGATAGAAAATTGGTATGAAATGATCGGAGAATCGACACACGCGGATGCGATTCTAGATAGGCTTGTGCACGGGGCGATAAAGTTGGAATTAAAAGGCGAGTCGATGCGAAAAAAACTAAATTTCTTGACTGATGCCGATCACTCAAGTTAGATTTACTGAGGTCTACTGACAGACAAAAAAGTGATCGGCTTGAATGGTATTGAGCGATCGGCATCATGGTATTACGCA
>NZ_JASDDE010000113.1:0-2657 GCF_030407565.1 Pseudoalteromonas sp. APC 3694 | reverse complement strand
ATAGGGTTTAGTAAATTATTCACAAAGAGGGCAAAGAGACGCTGCGCTAAAAGAGTGGGCTCTAGGTTCAGGGCTGATATCAGGCAGTTTGTAAAGCTCGCACCTCGTCGCTCGAAGCCCGTTGTCTTCTCTGTGTTCAAATAATTTTTAAGTAATTTATACACCGCAGAGATTAAGAGGCGCTGCGCTTTTAGAGGAAATAAAAAAGCCAAATATTATTCTGTAGCAGCGATTTTATATCGCGTATTTATAGGCTTTTGCATTTTACCCGCGCCTCGTCGCTCGAAGCCCGCTGCCTTCTCATTCCCACTTTGAGGTTCATATAAGCACCAATTAATAAATGAGCATTTAATCAGTCATTAAACCACTAATGACTGCTTTATTAGCCTTTAAATTATAGAGGGTATCACGCTTTCTAAGCGTTTTATGTCAATATCACTGATATTAGCAAAACGTTTAATGTGCGCTGGCCACTGGCGAGTATAGCTCTCAACCTCGGCAATTATTTTTGTTGCTTGAGCCTTGTTGAGGCCGAAGCGTTTGGCTTGCGACAGTAAATTATCGATACTAGCATATCGGCCATCATCACCAAGCCCTATGCCATGCTGCTTTGAGTTATTAATAGGGGTAATATCATAAGCGGGGCTCATACGCCACGTTTGCCCTGCAAAGTGATACAAAAATGCATGATTTCGGCTGTGATCATCGGTATTACCAATAAATACGTTAAATATCATTCGCTTGTAGAGCTCTGTAGCATCAGCAGCGAACTCACCTGTGTGGTGGCGAATAAATTCAGCCAGTTCACCGTAGCTATAGTATGTTGCTAAGTCGCTTATCGCGACTTTTGGTTTTTGTAATAAGCTATTGGCGCTTAAGAAGTGATGAGTTGGTAAGTCATCGCTTACATCAAAACGCTCAACTAACAGAACATCGCCATTTTCTGTTTCATGAATACGGGTATTTGCAGTGCGAATCCCCAATTCATTAGCCATACACATAGCGCCATGCTCAGCCCTAGCTAAGTTAAACAAATCGTCTTGACGATTAAACTTTGCCAAATAAAGTTTTTGGTCAATTTTCACAGAGGTTTTAGGTCTTGCTCCCCCCATACTTTGGCCAAATTCAAAGGCTTTTTTTGCTTCTTGTGAAATCGTTTTATTGGCGAGCAAATCGTCCTTTGCTTGATCTAACAAGGCTAAATCGGCTAATGTATTTTTATTCGCTTTATGTTTTGATGCGCTGCGCGACAAACTAAATACCAAGGCGCCAACACCATACCCAGACCCTGCGAGTAAAAATTCTAGCTCATTTTTTGGTTTGGTATTATGCAGCGACAGTATAAGCTTACGCCCCCACGAATCAGCTCCCGCATCACTTAACACCCCAAACACACCTTTATTGGCAGAATAACTAACGATGCCAGGCTGTAATGGTAAATGCAGCGGATCGAGCGCAAACGCATCAGAGCGCGCAAGGTAACTTTTACCATAATTAAACTCACCTCGGCCTGTTTGTGTATTTAACTTAAAAAAACCACAAATTACCGGGCTGTCTTCTAAACCGTCAATAAATACATAAGCTTCAGAAGTCATCGTTAATCACCTGAGTTTTATTGCTTTTACGCTGTCTTGCATTATAACCGCCCACATCTGCGGCAAGCTCGTTAATTTCATCCAGCAATGAGCCTTGCAATTGAAGAACAACAAGGGCTTCAAACAATATATCGCTTTTTACTACCTCCCCTTGCTCAAGCTTTTGTACCGTTGAGCGAGATACACCAATCATTTTAGCGAACGTGCTCTGGGTATAAAGTAAAGTACGATGCTGGCGAATTAAATCACCCAATCGACGCGCCAGTTTTAATGCTTGTTCAGATCTCATAAATGACTACCTAATCGGTCATTAATATACTAATGATTAGTTTAGCGGTATTTAATATGATTGCAATATTATTTAAATAGATACGAAATGAGTTTCGAGCTTCGGGTAACGAGCCGCGAGCGACGGGCTATAAATTCAGACTAGCGCCTAGAACCTCTTTGTGAATAAATCACTTAAAACCATATATGCACAAAGAGAAGACAGCGGGTAACGAGCCGCGAGCGACGGGCTATAAATTCAGACTAACCCCTAGCGCCTAGAACCTTTTACCTATTCCCACCATAATCGTTAAGCTTGCTGACGCGAAAAGCACCGCTTTTAAATTAGGTTACTTTCACGCCATTATTCGCCTCAAAAAATGAGGCGAATATCATACTTAATTGCCTCACTGTGTGTCATCGTGTTGAAATAGTAGGGCTTTGAATTACAAAAAAAGCTTTAAGCTTTTTAAAGTCATTTGGCTATTTTATAACGAGTACTGCGACCGCCCGCTGAGGTTTTCTTTATATAATCCAGTGTTTGTAAATCTGATAAATGACGCGTCGCCGTCGCGCGACTTACCTTAGCCACTTTTTGATACTGACTTGCACTGATACCCTGCTCAAATTGGCCATCAAGTAATTTATTAAGCACTTTTACTTGTTGCTCATTTAGTCTAGTTTGATCTTTTTTAAACCAATAATTAGTTTTAGAGACAGTTTGCTCAATATTCTTCAGGATGAACAACTCCCACTAAACGCTGCGCGTTTTGAAGGAGTTTCAAAAAGAAAGCC
>NZ_JASDDE010000112.1:0-2815 GCF_030407565.1 Pseudoalteromonas sp. APC 3694 | reverse complement strand
AGGTAAAGTGGCCTGACTTAAACAAACTGGTCTCCGATGAACTCGGGGCGATTCATTTGTATACATTCGACAGCGTGCCTATTATCTCATTTTGTCATACACAGTTTTCATCTAAAATAACCTGTTGCGCCTTTAAAAATAGGCGTATACGCTTTGTTTACACCCGTATACATCAGAGGTATTTTAGAATGGCTATTCTAAGCATCCGAATTGACGATAAATTAAAAGAGTCTTTAAGTAGTGAGGCGCAAAAGGAAGGTATTTCTTTATCTGAATATGTGAAGAAATCACTGGAAATTAAGAGCGTTGATACTCATATACTAGCAACAGAGAAAAACTTAAAAAGCTCTGTTGATAGTATTAAAGATTTAGCGCTCGTCTCTCAGGAGACTGTACACGAAGTTGAACTAAATATTCAGCGGCTAAATGAATCGCTTAAAAATGCAAATCACTTAAAAGAAATCAAAAAATTGAAATGGATATTGATTTCTATATCCCTCATCTTTGTATCAATCTCGATCCCAATATTTCACTTTAATATTGCTTATTTCAAAACCTTCTTTTATTAGGCTTTATCCTGAATAATTTAAGGCCTATGAGCCAAGCCTATTAGTAAATATTCCAGTTACCGGAAAGCCTTTGCCGTCCAACACCTCTGTATTAAGCTTTTCACTTTACGATGAATTACCTTCAACAACTTAATTTAAATAAACTTTTTAAAGGCGTTTTCAAAAGACTATAAGTGTATAATTATGGCGCAGGTTTTGCAGTTAATATCACTCATACGATCATACTAAGGAAAAGAACCTATGCGAGTTGATGCAAACGTACATTATTTTAATGGGAACCAGCGTACCAAGCCTTCAACAGAGGCCTCAACGTCATTTTCGGCTGCATTAACAGCAGCACAAACAGACAATGATAAGACTGACAGCAGCACAAAACAGGCGGATTTCACTAGTATGACCCGGCAAGAAATGCGGGACTGGGCCAACACTCAAATCCGCAATGGAGAAATGTCTCTCGATGACGGCAGGCCTTTCATGGCTATGACTATGAAAATACCCGTAAATGGAGGCGAACTGGCAGGTGCACACAGTGATGAAACACGATATAACTTCATTCAAAAAACGCGTGATGGCATCCAAGGCGCACTGTCACGCAATGACGAGACTACTTTGAAGATGTTAGAATCAGCTATGTCTATCATGCAAGACAAAGGTACTGGTGTTAACATTCGTATTTAGAAATATAAAAAGGCCAGAATGTCTGGCCTACATCATTAATAAATCAAAGAATACTGATCTGGACTGACATAGTATTCCATGGCGAATTAGTCGAAGTATTTTGGTATTTGAATAATCCGTTTTGATGACCATCGACATTGTATTCATTGAGGAAACCCACGACAGTTTGCCCAGCGGTACAAGGCCATGTGTAATTACTACCAGTCACACAAACAGGCGTACTTGAGTACATTGTGGAACTCGGAAGTAACCCACCGTTCATCCAAGCAATATGATTATAACCATAACCAATTTCTAAAACAGCAGTACGCAGCTGCTCTCCCCCATGATCACATGCAGTTGTTGTCATACCAACAGTGGACTCCCACCCACAATCAGTTGAACCAACAGCATATACCCACATTGAAGATAGCGGCGGAGCTGATGCTCGAGCCATTAATTCAGACTCCATGCGGATGTTTTTGATTTCGGCAGGAGCTGGAGCATTCTGACTAGTGAGTACAGGAAGGGAGGTAATTACTTGTTGACTGCGCGGAACTTCCTCAGCATAACTCATATTACTTACACCAGTTGCTATGACTACAGATAGCAGGCAATTAATTAAATTTATTTTCATAGTCCTTGAATTTCCCTTTTAATATCAATTGAAAGGTATTTATAGTTCACGCCTTTAGCATTGTCAAAAAATGAAAACATAATGATAAATAATTAATTTTTATATTTGTTAACTGATAGCAGAAAATCAAACACAAGACCTTCATCCAACAACTGAGTTTCACCGGTGAAACTTTAATTTTAGCGGCTAAAATAATGGGGTATCACACTTTGACCTGCAATACCCCCTACCTAACAATTAACCTATTAAACTTATAACCAATTGGGCTACAGAAATTAGGGAAATTAAATTAATAGAAAACCTTCCTTCTACTTTCACTTTATAATGAATATCTATTTTCATTCGCGTGCTCATTAATATTGATAGTGCCCCAACCGCAGTGTAATCTTAAATTGCCGTAAAAGATTGGCGGTTAGAACGTGGCATCCATGCCATTTTACTATCGTTGATTTTCAACCAGGCCTCGTGCCTGGTTACCTTCATTTTTTATGTTTCTTTGATACTAACAAAATTTTTTAACTATCTGCGGCGCTGAAAAAATTAACCTGTCGCCTTAGTTCCGCTTAATCATAATTTAACGCATAGCACTTTTACGAATAAGCAAAAGGTGAGTATTTATTAAAATAATTGCCGGTGTATCTACCATTTCACATTAAAAACAGGTGCGGCGGCACTCTAGGTTACACTGTCGTATTAACCTAGAGGCCTTGCCATGTAAGCGCTAATAACGAATTGCACACGGGAAAGTTACACGCGTGATGTGAACGGTACTTTTGAACGGACTCGATAAAGTTATTGAATAAACAGGTCTGATAAACACAGCCGTACGTATTGCTATCTGTGCGTTGCTAATTTAGAAAAGTCCCTGACACGTTTCTGTCCAAATCCTAATCAGTCATACATCCACTATCCTCATAGTGACTTTTAAATAGGAGGTCACTATGAAACCAGA
>NZ_JASDDE010000111.1:0-3092 GCF_030407565.1 Pseudoalteromonas sp. APC 3694 | reverse complement strand
TATTTGTACAGAGTTTTCAAAAGTAAAAAAGAATGATAGCAGTATCATTCAGTGCCAATTTAATCTTCGGATTAATTGGTATCTACTTTAGTATTCAATATTAACTTCTGGCGAAGTTAAACTGTCACAAAACAAAGACCCGTTTGGGTTGTATGGTTAAGTGACTAAGCGTACACGGTGGATGCCTTGGCAGTTGGAGGCGATGAAGGACGTATTAACTTGCGATAAGCCTAGTCAAGCTAGTAAAAAGCACTTGAGACTAGGATTTCCGAATGGGGAAACCCACCTGCTTGCAGGTATCGTTAACTGAATACATAGGTTAACGAGGCGAACGCGGAGAACTGAAACATCTAAGTACCCGTAGGAAAAGAAATCAACCGAGATTCCGATAGTAGCGGCGAGCGAAATCGGAACAGCCCTTAAGCTTATTATGCGTTAATGGAAGGCTCTGGAAAGTGCCACGATACAGGGTGATAGTCCCGTACATGAAAACGCATTTTAAGTGAAATCGAGTAGGTCGGAGCACGTGAAACTTTGACTGAATATAGGTGGACCATCATCTAAGGCTAAATACTCCCAACTGACCGATAGTGAACCAGTACCGTGAGGGAAAGGCGAAAAGAACCCCTGTGAGGGGAGTGAAATAGAACCTGAAACCGTGTACGTACAAGCAGTAGGAGCCCACTTGTTGGGTGACTGCGTACCTTTTGTATAATGGGTCAGCGACTTATATTTTGTAGCGAGGTTAACCGATTAGGGTAGCCGTAGGGAAACCGAGTCTTAACTGGGCGAATAGTTGCAAGGTATAGACCCGAAACCCGGTGATCTAGCCATGGGCAGGTTGAAGGTTGAGTAACATCAACTGGAGGACCGAACCCACTAACGTTGAAAAGTTAGGGGATGACCTGTGGTTAGGAGTGAAAGGCTAATCAAACCGGGAGATAGCTGGTTCTCCCCGAAATCTATTTAGGTAGAGCCTCGGACGAATACTTACGGGGGTAGAGCACTGTTAAGGCTAGGGGGTCATCCCGACTTACCAACCCTTTGCAAACTCCGAATACCGTAAAGTACTATCCGGGAGACACACGGCGGGTGCTAACGTCCGTCGTGAAGAGGGAAACAACCCAGACCGCCAGCTAAGGTCCCAAAGTCATAGTTAAGTGGGAAACGATGTGGAAAGGCCCAGACAGCCAGGAGGTTGGCTTAGAAGCAGCCATCCTTTAAAGAAAGCGTAATAGCTCACTGGTCGAGTCGGTCTGCGCGGAAGATGTAACGGGGCTAAACTATGCACCGAAGCTGCGGATTCAAAATTTATTTTGAGTGGTAGGGGAGCGTTCTGTAAGCGGTTGAAGGTGTACCGGGAGGTATGCTGGACGTATCAGAAGTGCGAATGCTGACATGAGTAACGATAATGCGGGTGAAAAACCCGCACGCCGGAAGACCAAGGGTTCCTATCCCATGTTAATCAGGGTAGGGTAAGTCGACCCCTAAGGCGAGGCCGAAAGGCGTAGTCGATGGGAAACGGATTAATATTTCCGTACTTGGTATAATTGCGATGGGGGGACGGAGCAGGCTAAGCAAGCATGGCGATGGTAGTCCATGTGAAAGTGTGTAGGCTAGTGACTTAGGTAAATCCGGGTTGCTGTTAGGCTGAGACACGAGACGAGTCACTACGGTGATGAAGTTGCTGATGCCATACTTCCAGGAAAAGCCTCTAAGCTTCAGATTATACCGAATCGTACCCCAAACCGACACAGGTGGTCAGGTAGAGAATACTAAGGCGCTTGAGAGAACTCGGGTGAAGGAACTAGGCAAAATCGTACCGTAACTTCGGGAGAAGGTACGCTCCGATTGGTGATGAGACTTGCTCTCTAAGCTGATTGGAGCCGCAGTGACCAGGTGGCTGGGACTGTTTATTAAAAACACAGCACTGTGCAAAATCGCAAGATGACGTATACGGTGTGACACCTGCCCGGTGCCGGAAGGTTAATTGATGGGGTTATCTTCGGAGAAGCTCTTGATCGAAGCCCCGGTAAACGGCGGCCGTAACTATAACGGTCCTAAGGTAGCGAAATTCCTTGTCGGGTAAGTTCCGACCTGCACGAATGGTGTAACCATGGCCACGCTGTCTCCACCCGAGACTCAGTGAAATTGAAATCGCAGTGAAGATGCTGTGTACCCGCGGCTAGACGGAAAGACCCCGTGAACCTTTACTACAGCTTGGCACTGAACATTGAACCTACATGTGTAGGATAGGTGGGAGACTTAGAAGCAGAGACGCTAGTTTTTGTGGAGTCGTCCTTGAAATACCACCCTTGTAGTTTTGATGTTCTAACGTTGGCCCCTGAATCGGGGTTACGGACAGTGCCTGGTGGGTAGTTTGACTGGGGCGGTCTCCTCCCAAAGAGTAACGGAGGAGCACGAAGGTTGGCTAAGTACGGTCGGACATCGTACGGTTAGTGTAATGGTAGAAGCCAGCTTAACTGCGAGACAGACACGTCGAGCAGGTACGAAAGTAGGTCATAGTGATCCGGTGGTTCTGAATGGAAGGGCCATCGCTCAACGGATAAAAGGTACTCCGGGGATAACAGGCTGATACCGCCCAAGAGTTCATATCGACGGCGGTGTTTGGCACCTCGATGTCGGCTCATCACATCCTGGGGCTGAAGTCGGTCCCAAGGGTATGGCTGTTCGCCATTTAAAGTGGTACGCGAGCTGGGTTTAGAACGTCGTGAGACAGTTCGGTCCCTATCTGCCGTGGGCGTTTGAGAATTGAGAGGGGTTGCTCCTAGTACGAGAGGACCGGAGTGAACGAACCGCTGGTGTTCGGGTTGTCATGCCAATGGCATTGCCCGGTAGCTACGTTCGGAACTGATAAGCGCTGAAAGCATCTAAGCGCGAAGCAGGCCTCGAGATGAGTTCTCACTAGACTTTTAAAGTCTCTGAAGGGCCGTTGAAGACTACAACGTTGATAGGCAAGATGTGGAAGTGGTGTGAGCCATTAAGCTAACTTGTACTAATTACCCGTGAGGCTTAACCATACAACGCCAAACGCGTTTTATGTGATAGTGAAACAAGCGAAGAAGTTAATA
>NZ_JASDDE010000110.1:0-3945 GCF_030407565.1 Pseudoalteromonas sp. APC 3694 | reverse complement strand
TTCATAGTTCCAGTTTCTCAAGTTATTGAGTCTCTGGCAAACACGGGGCGATTCACATTGGCTCCCGATTTACAACAATACTTATGTGACAAAACAAATATGCCGTATCAACATATAAGTGATGTAAAAATAGCATTTGAGCAGCGCTCTTTATCTGAGCGGCATTATATTTTAGAGCTCGCATGGTGGTTAATCGAAAAATACCCAAGGAAGATAAATGAAGCCATTAAGTATAAAAAACTACGCCCACATTACCTCTACAAAGATATGCCGAGTCTAAGATTTAAGTAATGCTTATTATCTATGTATATTAAGTTAATTTTTCTTATTAGAAACAACTAAAGTAAGATAATAACCTGCCGATAACTAGTAATAAATAACGAACAAGGAAAATGATATGAAAGTTAATTCAAATGATACTAATCTAGCATCGCAGTTTATATCGAACGGTTCAGAAGTGAAAATTAATAAACCTGTAAATGGTAAAGAACAAATAAATAGTGAAATGGAGCGACTAGCTAAGGACATATATCATAATGATCAGCCTAAAGAGCCTAAAGCGACCTATGATAAGCCAATGAATATATCAACAAATAATGTTGTATCAACAAGGGAAGCAGAAGAAAAAGCGTTAAATAATATTCGAATCGCTACTGTGAATCTTTATATGCCGGGTGGTGAAGTTTCCAACTCTGTTGAAAAAATGTTTACTCAGTATGACAATATTGTGGCTGAAATAGCGGCCGAACAACCATCATTAGCGAATAAAGACTGGGGGATATCAATCAGTCAATCAGGTGAGCTAGAAGTTACAGGTTCTATTAATGATAAAGAGAAAAGTCTGATATCTGAAAAATTAAATGACAACGGGGATTTTGTGGCCGCAGCTAACGAGTTTAAATCGAGCTTTCTAGAGCACATTGACTTGGGAGTTAGGGGGTGGTCAAGTTACGACATAAACGAAGATAATTTCTCAAAAATATTTGATTTAAAAGAAATTCTGGATAATTCACAAGGAGGAGAAAGCTTTAAACAGGCTTGGAATAAGGACTTTAGTTGGCTTGAGTTAAACGATAATATCTCATCTCAACTTAGAAGAAATGCAGAACGAGAGTAATTTATTGCGAAAGGGCCTCATTTAGAGGCCCTTTTAAATTATGAAGGTTCGCTAGAAATTAAATCCTGATCGCAAATATGACCAAAATATACATATGGCACATTATCGCCACCTATCCCAATAGTGTCTATTTCTCCATTTTCATCAAGGCCTCTATTTGTTGGTATTACAATTTGCCAAGCACCAACTTCGACATCTGATTCCCAAACATTTTTATACCCCAAGCTATATTCCGTATGTAAAATACCCTTAACATTCGGAGTGCAAGAGTTTAAATTTATTTGATCTGATATCTTTCCGTTAGTATTTGATAACGCTTGATATGAGGTTGAAGTATTTGCTTGATCTTCAACATCTTTAATGAAATTAAAATAAGCAATAGCTCCTTCAATTGGCGCCCCTGTTGAATCACGTAATACCAGTGACCAATTCAATCTGTTGTATGCTTGTGTAGTTAGATAAGGTTGACTGTATGCTATTAAGGGTATTCTATTTACATTACTTTCACCAGAAATAACATCATTAGTAAATGAAGTCACTATTGATGATGTTGTCAACGTGTAATTGTTACTGGGATCAGCTGGTAGAGCGGTATTAGCTCTAACTCTTAAACTAATCGACTGGTTTGCCTGAAGGTTTGATAATAAATAATTATTATTTGCTACTAAAGGAGTCCAGCCATTGTTATTTATCTCAAAGATAAACTCGTCACTAAGAGTTTCATCTAATAAGCGTATAGATATATCTTGCCCTCTAACGACTGTAAACTGATAGTAATCAATATCATTTATACTATCCATATTGCCAGTTATAGTGTTTTGTTTATCAGGTAAAATGGTTGCAAGCGTTTCTGTATCATTAAATTCATAGGCATCTAAATTTGTTGCGACTGCTGCACCAAAATTAAATGGTGAACCATCAGAGTCAATAACTTCCATAAACCAGTAATAGTGACCTGGTTCAGTCAAAGCTAATACCACCTCATCTAGGTTACCTGTATTAGCAGATGTACCAATTGCAGTAAAAGTATCATCAGGATTATGTCTTAGTACACTTAAGTTAACATCCGTCTCAGTCGATTGGCCTACGAGCAAGCTGTCGTTTTGCTTCGTTCAGTAATTTCAAAATGGTAACAAATACTTTCGCCAGGCTGAGAATTACTAAGCGTATACAGGTTTTCTGTCGCTAGCGTAGGACAAATTGGTGTGATTGTACTTTCTACAGCTAACTCCTCATTTAACTTAACAGCACTTTGCTTTTTTATTAATGCTTTTTGAGGAAATACATCTGTTGTTACAAATTTATTTACTTCACCTGCATTATCTAAGTCGTGTTCAACGGCTAATACTTGAGATGAGATTAAAAGTGATAAACATGAGAGTGGGAGTTTGATTTTATTCACATTAACGTCCTTATTTGATTGTTTTAGAGTCTATAAAGTAAACATAAAATATTACAATTGCAACACATGAAAAGCCACTCCAAGAAGTTAGCTGAAAATATGGCTAAAGTTGGTAGAGGAAAGCTTCCTAAAAATACAGCCGCACATCATATTGTCTCTTGGAATGCCATGCGAGCAGCACGTTCTCGTATGCGGTTAGCGGCATTTGGTATTGACATTGATCATGAAGCTAATGGCGTATATTTACCATTACATAAAGCTCACGTTCCTCTGGAGTCAATGCCTGACGCTTATGCACACGCAACCATCCATACGAAAAAATATTATTTGAATGTAGAGTTTCTTCTTGACCAGTCAATCAACAAGGGATTAGGACACAGAGGGATAATTGAAGCATTACGTCAAATTTCAGATGGCCTTGAAGATGGTGAATTCCCAATCCATACAAAACTAAGTGGAACTCAGGTTTAATAATATGAAAAGTTTTAATAAAGTATATGGTTTTAATATAAACCCTGATTTATACCTTTACCTCAATGAAACAGGTTTCGAGCAAACGATGCAATTAACAGAAGGCCAAATTTTACTTTTTGATGGCCATTCAATGACAGATAACTGGCGCACTCTTGGAGTTAACTGGCTCATTGATGAGCATGATGTAAACGCTGGGCTTCAAATACCAGATATTGCAGGACTAGGAGCTACTTCTTATGTTTTATCAAAAGAAGTTAAAGCAATAATGGAACCTAATTTAGGACACAATGTTGAATATCTTAAATGTGATTTGCAAGGTGAAACTTGGTATGCGCTAAACCTAGTTGGTTTTGAAGATGCTCTAAACCACGACCTTACTGAGCACAATTATAATAAACGTGGTGAAATAAAAATGATAAAGCCGTTCAAGCGCTTAGTAATAGATAAGTCAAAAGTAGAAAATACAGCTTTATTTCGCACAAAAGAAACGGGATTGAGTTACATAACTACAGATGCAGAAAATAGTTTTTACTCTTTAATAAAAGAGAATAACCTTACTGGAATCGATTTTCATGAAATAGAAGCTATCTAGCTTTACAAGAAGCTCAAACATGTAGATAAGACCCAATATGGTACTCATTCAATGAGACGTACCAAAACATCACTAATTTATAAAAAACTAAAAAGCCTTTCAGCTTCTACTTGGCCATAGAAAACTAGAAAGAACTGTCAGGTACTTAGTAATAGAAGTTGATGATGCGTTAGACCTCTCAGAACAGATCGAAGCTTAATTTGAATCTAAGTTAAGATCTGGCATGTGCCAATCTTTGACTGTCAGATTTAATTGAGCCCTGTTAATCGAATCTGAAAGATGAAACTAAGACTTATGCATTTTAGTGTGTTAACACCAAGCGACTTTGTCGTATCTTAATTACCAAGCGATTCTGTCGTA
>NZ_JASDDE010000109.1:0-3996 GCF_030407565.1 Pseudoalteromonas sp. APC 3694 | reverse complement strand
TCACTTCTGTGGCACTATTCCAGTTCAATATTAAAATATTAACTTTACTTTTCATTAAGCATTCCTGCAGTAGTAAATATAATTTTACTTTCTACTGTTTCTAAAAAATGTATTATAAAAGTGGCTATTTATTATTCTTTAAGCTTATCGCACGCTTAACAGCTTCATATACGTTAAGTGAATACTTATCTTTTTTGGTTTCTATAACATCATGAAAGCTTAATAAGGATGAAAACTCTTTATTTTTTAATGTTTGATTTTTCTTTTCCTCAATTAAACGTCCTATTAAAGTGGGCCAATTAAAGTAACAGTCGTTTGCAGGAATGATACTTTCATAATCAAAATATAGGTCTCTGTTACTTGCTAAGTAATCCTTTAGATCAAAAGGAGCAAAAATCATACTCCTACCGCTCAGCGAAAAATCAAACATAATACTTGAGTAATCAGTTATTAAACAATCAAAGCTATTAATGGCTTCATAAATATCAGGTACTGTAAACAGTTGTATTGACTGACATTCACTAATAACTTTCTTTAGCAAATCACTGGGTGAATTTGCTGGGTGAACCCTAATATATAAGTCAATACTATTGGCTACTAATAACTTATCAATTTCTTGTGCATCAAATTGGTATTTTTCAAATAAGTCTCCACCATGCGCCTCCACATCACGAAAAGTTGGCATGTAGATAGCTCGGTACTTTCGATTCACTTTCCTCGGTTTGGTAAACACGTCGTTTCTTGGAAAGCCCGTTTCAAAAATTTTATCTGAAGGCTCTCTAAATGCTGAGGAGAAAACTTTTGTACACTCCTTACCCGTTGAAATTATCATGTCATTACGAGTATTTGAAATGATTTCATATAACTTTGGATGTTTAATAGAGAATGATGTACTTTTTATAACTTTGTCATTATCAAAACCAATTTTTTTTAAAGCCATACCATGCCATAACTGCACCCTAAACGTTGTATAGCCTATAAAAAGAGGGTTAAGGTCTGCCCCCACAGAGTGAGTAAAAAATACAACAGAAGCCCTTGCCTGATAGTAAATCCCTAAAAGGCTTTTGTAATAATATGCGTTCACACCTTGGTTTCTTAGGTCATGTATAACCTTTTTATTTTTTCCAATCCAAATTACATTAATATCTTCATCATATTGGGATACATAATTGTATAAGTATTTCGAATTATCAGAAAACTGCTTACCGAACCAACTACCAAACACCCAAGTTTTTTTATTTTTTGGGACTAAAGTTGATAACGTTGCTACTATTAAATTTAATATATAGGAGAATTTATTCATTTATTTATACTTATAAAAGAGTAGGATGCGTGAGATTAAAACCATTACTTCAGTAAATAATAATGCCCGTATAACATTTTCAGCTGTTATCTCTCCTATGTAAGCAAGTATGACAATTACTATTAAATGAATAAAAGCTCCGAAAATAACAGTATAGTTTGCTACGCTAACTCTTCCTATAGCAGCAAAAGCAGGATAACCAAATATGACACTGATAAAGTTTATTGAGGTTAAACATATAAATATCTGTAACACCCCTCCTGAATTTGAAAATTGCTCTCCAAAAATAATAACCATTATTTCATTTGACCACATTACAACTATTGCACTACCACTAATAAGGGGCACTAAAATGACAGGTAATATTTTGAACAAAACACCTGATGATTTATTTTTAGCTACGTAAGGAAACAAAGCTTGTGCTATTGGGCTGGTAAAGCTTTGCGAAGCCAAATATAATTTTTCGCTTGCTCCAAATATCGCAGCCTGTTGTACACCAGAGAATGCTCCAACTATAAAAGTATTAGCAGTGGTATATAGTGATACTGCGGCTCTGGATAGGAAAAAGGAGGTGCTCTTAATGACTTGTTTTTTTATTTCATTTAAATCTGGATATGCTATTGAGTAATTACATGAATAAATAGAATATAAAGCTATTAACATCGCTAACACATTACTCAAACACAAAAATAAAACTACTAATTCGACATCGTCTTTATTATCAACAAAGCCCAACACTAGCACTATATAAAATAATTTAGCGCAAACCATATATATTGTGACCCGCTTCATATTTTCTATTCCTTGAAAAAACCATGTAGGGATCATTGCCTGCGCGAGTACATTTAAGCAGACTAAAATAATAAGGTTATTAGAATAACTTCCGTTAAGAAAGGAATTATTCATAATGAGTAACGCTATAAAAATTCCAAGTACAAGTATTATTTTTATTGTTAAAATAGCACCAATAATTTTACTTATAGCTTGATGGTCTTCTCTCTTTCTCGAGATTTGATAAGTACCTGAAAGGGTAAAGCCATAATCACTAATAATGACACCTATCAAAGATGCGGACATTACTAGCATAAATATACCGAACCCCTCTATCCCTAGTGCTCTTGACAAAAAAGGGAGTATCATAAGTGGTGCAACCATATTTACTAATTGCAATAAAAATAAAGCAAAACTATTTTTAATTACACTGTGCTGTTTTAGTTTTATTAATTTTTCAATCACTTTTTTAGATATCTTTTATAGGTTTTAATCACTCTGTTTACTTCTTTTTTATTGCTTACTTGTTTTTTGTATGTGCACTTGGTATTAAAATTATTTAGAAAATAATGAGCATTTTCATTAGCTATTTATTGTAAATAAAAAGAAAGTCACTATTGAACCTGTATAAACATTACTCACAAGCTAGTCATTAATTGTCACTACTCAACAAAATTAACTTCTCACTTAATTAAAAAATATATAGCCGAGATTTCAGTTATACACCTAATTCAACTAGAATATCACAAATACGTTGGCACGCTTTACCGTCACCATACGGGTTATGAGCGCGGCTCATTGTTTTATATGACTCGTCATTAGTTAATAGCTCATTCAATGCTGAGGTTATTCTAGCTATATCGGTGCCAACCAATTTTACTGTACCCGCGTCTACTGCTTCAGGGCGCTCGGTTGTATCACGCATTACCAGTACTGGCTTACCTAAACTTGGTGCCTCTTCTTGAATACCGCCTGAGTCGGTTAAAATTATATGTGCGCGATTCATTAAATACACAAAGGGTAAGTACTGCTGAGGCTCTATTAAATGCACGTTGTTTACATCATTTAAAATACGCTTAACTGGCTCTTGTACATTAGGGTTCAAGTGTACAGGGTAAAGTATTTGGCAATCTGGGTGCGCTTTAGCTGTTTGTGCTAATGCCTCACAAATGCGTTCAAAGCCACCACCAAAGCTTTCACGGCGGTGGCCGGTAACTAAAATAAGCTTTTTGCTTTCATCAAGCATTGGGAACTGCGCAGCTAAGGTATTACTTAAATCGGTATCACTTTCTATTTGTTGTTTAACCAGTAAAAGTGCATCTATAACCGTATTACCAGTTACCGATATATTTTCAGCCGCGACATTTTCTTTAAGCAGGTTAGCTTTTGAGTTTTCTGTTGGTGCTAAATGATACTTTGTAAGGGAGCCTGTTAATTTACGATTTCCTTCTTCTGGCCACGGTGAATAAATATTACCAGTACGTAAACCAGCCTCAACATGCCCTACTGCTATTTGCTCGTAATATGCAGCTAAGCTTGCTGCAAACGTTGTTGCCGTGTCTCCATGTACTAGTACTACATCGGGTTTGAACTCTTTAAGTACCGGAGTGAGCTCTAGTAAAATACGGCTGGTTATTTCTGGTAATGTTTGCCCAGCTTTCATTAAATTTAAATCGTAATCAGGCGTGATTTTAAACAGCTCAAGTACTTGGTCTAGCATTTCACGATGCTGCGCTGTTACACAGCATTTTGATTCAAAGCGCTCATCTGCGGCAAGAGCATGAACCAATGGAGCCATTTTGATAGCTTCAGGGCGAGTACCGAATACCGTTAATACTTTCACTTTTTCATCCTTTAATAAATTAAATTTAGCTATCAGCTATCAGCTATCAGCTATCAGCTATCAGCTATCAGCTATCAGC
>NZ_JASDDE010000108.1:0-4094 GCF_030407565.1 Pseudoalteromonas sp. APC 3694 | reverse complement strand
TCATAGTTCCAGTTTCTCAAGTTATTGAGTCTCTGGCAAACACGGGGCGATTCATTCTCCCTTTGATTTTACTATTTGGAGCTAGCTTTCAGACTCAAGCTCTAGATGTAGAGCCTATGAATAATAAATACTCTCAAACTAAGAATATGGAATCGTTTGAGTTGAACATCTTACAAAGAAGCACGCTGGAAGATATTATACAGAATGCTAATTCAGATAAACGAATTGATGCTGAAAGTGAAGATGGACTTAAAGACACATTCGGAGATTTAAGTCGAAAAGTTTCTTATTCGGGTGTTGAAATGCTAAACATGAATTTGAAATTTGAGGGAATAGCTTCACCTAACATCTCTTTAAAGCCAACTAATCTAACGTATGGCAGAGATTTAAAGTTAAGAAGTGTTGAGTTCAAATCACAAAACAAAAAAATAAAAGCTAGGCTGTATTCATTCGAGGAGAGTAATGAAAGTGCTGAGCCATCTGAGCTTTATTATGAGTTAATTGTTAGCACTAATGAAAGTGAAAAATTCATAAGGTTTTCAGCGGATTGGGAAGTTATTAGTGCTACAGAGACAAAGCGACTGCAAAAGCCCTCCCAATCGGGTGATCACACAATAGAAGTAAGTGATGGGTTAATTAAAGACAACTTAGTTGCTGCTCCTGTTAATTCTTATGCATCAAAGTCTATTAATGGCTGGGCTGTAAAAATGCCGTTAGATCCAAAAACATCTCTAGAAAACACAATAGGTCCTGGCGTCTTGTGGTTAATACATCCAAACATAGCTAAAAGAATGAAAGAATATAAATTCAGACAGTATATGCCTGTCCCTGTTTTGAGAGGCATAACTGATATTATAGATGGAGAAGGTAATATCAGTGGAATGAGGTACTATACAGCTCATGAAAATACTAAATTCGGTACTGAGCGGTACGCGTATAGTTTACCGCCGGAGGATGTTTGTCCACAAGGTAGATGCAGTAGGAATTTTTCTCAGTTATTGTCTAAAATGGCCAATAGTCAAAAGCTAAGAGAGATGCGTAAGGCATGGAAAGCAGACGTAGTGCTATTTATTCACCCTTTCTTTGATTCAGTAAGTGGGGTCGCCGGAAAAGCCTATAAGCCAGTTAGGTCGGGTGATAGAAATAATAAACACTTGGCTTTTGCTGTAGCCAGCTGGGGTTTTAACACTTATGCGAACGAATACTACGCTATGCATGAGTTATTTCATTTGATTGGTTTAGGTCATTCAGCGCATAGCTCAGGACAGCCAGGCGTATCTCCGGCAAGGGCTTTTATTGGTAAGTACACAGACAGTGACAAAGATAAAACCACTTATGGCGTAAGAAGTTTTATGGCGTATGAAGATGTATGCAAAAGGGTAGCAAAAGCAGATATTTGTGAGAGGCATGATCATTTTTCTTCAACTAGTAGATATATTGAGTTAAGTAACGGAAAAAAGCTAAAGCTTGGATCAAGTTATGATGACAATAGCTTTACAGCTATCAAGTTTATAAGGGAAGTGGGAAATTATAGCAAAAAGTTGTAGATATAACCCTTGTGCTCTCTGTATTTTTTAAATTGATAGCCAAGAATAGTGGTAACTTTTATTTATGGCTATCAATATAACCGTAAGCGCGTAATTAGCCCCACATACCAATGTTAATGGCACCTATGCATAATTTACTCAGCATATTAACCTGAGGTAATTATGAATAAACAGCAAAAAATAAAACACTGGCAAGGCATTTTTGAGCAGCAAAAATCGAGTGGTTTAGCCATCATTCAATTTTGTCGTGATAACAACATTAACGCATCGACTTTCTATGTTTGGCGTAAACGCCTTTCTGACGAAACGGTAAGGGTTAAAAAGCAACAGGTGATCCCGTTTGTTATTCATGAGCAAGCCTTTACGCAACCTTCAATCATTAAACTCACCACACCAAACGGCTATCAAATAGACTTCGAGTCGACATTAGCTAACCAAACGCTAGCCACAAGTGTCAGTACAAGAGCTGCCGCACAAGGAATTACTTATTTCGAAATTGGAGCCGTACAATCGGTTTCCTATCCTAATATAGACCCTGTATCAGCTAATCAGTTCTCAACCACTCAAAATCATGGCGGTGGCCAAGTTAGAGTTTATGTATTTCAGTTCGGTTACGGTAATACAAACAACGCAACGTTTGCAGGTTCTAGTGTATCTGCCACATCTAGCACTCCTAGATGTGGAGCAAACCTAAGTACTTGTAGTGCAGGCCAAACAGTTACTGGATTCCTCCATCAATTCGATTTTTTTGGCGCATCAAATATAAGTGGTACTGTTAATGTTTCAGCAAATTCGATAGCATCACCATTTGGTTTTTGGAGTGATTCTGTTTTCGTTCAATAATTAACACACAAGAATTAGAGCACAACCCATGTTCACAATGACACACGAACATGGGTATTTAACCAATAAGTTTTACAATATCAAACACTCTAGACTTAGCTTCAATTGCATTTCTCATTTGAGCTGACCCGTCACTATGTAATTTTAGGCTTTCCAATTCCTTAGTCACGTGAGCTACATAATTAACTTTTTCATCTAAATTAAAATCAATACTTGGTGGTGTATACATATCAAGCATTTGACCGCTAGAAATTAACTTATTGTCATAAAGCTCTTTAGCCATTCCCATTACTTCATTTCCAGAAATATTGGTCATATCGTATTTATTTGCAATTTCTTGCCATTTAGCTTCAGCATTGCGACCGGCAGAGCTGATTGAAACGGTGTCTGTTTCGGTTTTCTTGGTTGTGTTAGTAGCCTGTCCATCATTTATTCTTGTGCTTAACGCGCTATGTTGGGCTGACTCAGCATGATTAACATACGGTGTATTAGTAATTTGCATATTTGCTCCCTTATTAAATATTGCAACGACAATGCTTATATCAGAGCAAGTAGCAGGCCAACAAATCGAAACCTGTTATTTGCAACAGGTTTTTTAGAAGTATTAATACTAATCTCACAAACTAAGTGATCATTTATATGGGTTAAAACCACTAACTACTGCGTTATTTATTTAATTATTAGAACAGCTAGTTATGTAAAAAAGCCTTGTGTTTAATGATTTTCCTCCGCCTAAAATAGATCACTTAATTAATGAAAGTGGTATAAGCACGAAAGTACACATCGAGGTAGAAATGTCAGTGATTTTAGCCAACAGAAGCGGCAAATGGGAAATAGTATGGTTTAATAACGGCAAACTATTGCCGATTAAATAAGGGGATAATTAAGTATTCATTTAAATCTCGAATGAATGAGATCTAGCCTAGCGATAATTTTGTTGCTTCAGTTGATACTTTTTCAAATACATCATTCAATATTCTATAAATCGTAGCCGAACCCAAGTCATAATCTTTTGCCAATTGACCAATGGGTACACCTTCTTTCCTTTTATTATAAATTTCTAAATCTATTTCATCGGTTCTTTTTGTTGGTCGACCAAATTTAACGCCGTGCTCTTTAGCTTTAGCAATACCCTCTAGTTGCCGCTCAGAGCGTAAATCAGTTTCAAATTCGGCAATGGCTGCTAACATGTTAAACATTAACCTTCCAGTGGGAGTAGATGTATCAATTGCTTGGTCAATTACTACTAGATCAATATTTTCTGCCTGAAAGCGCTCCGCAACTTGTGATAAGTGAATAACGGAACGCGCAAGACGGTCTAATCTGGTGATAACAAAAGTGTCCCCTTCCCGAAGATAATTCATGCACTTTTGAAACTCTGGTCGAGCCGCTGTTTTACCACTTTGCTTTTCATGATAAATTTTATCGCAGCCAACTTGATTTAACTTATCAAGTTGCACTTCTAAACTTTGACCTGTTGAGCTTACTCTCGCGTATCCAATTTTTGACATTTTTTTATCGTATACTTTAAGATGTTTTGATAAAAACATTATGAGAGTACTTTTGATAATAGTCAAATATAGTTATCATAAAGTATAGCTTTTTGTAAACTAACTCAATAAAGGATTTTAAGTTATGAAATATTCACATCATGGCTAGCGCATTTTAATCCCAGATTCTAACAGGGTTGAGCGATAATCATCG
>NZ_JASDDE010000107.1:0-4552 GCF_030407565.1 Pseudoalteromonas sp. APC 3694 | reverse complement strand
TATCGCTCAAAGCCGACCTATAGAATAATTGCTTTAACACGTTTTGGGGCAGAAATGTGTTAGCCGAACGTCCCCCTTGTTTAAGGATAGCGTTGCATCGACCAGTTGATCTCACAGCTCATAGCAGCCTGTCAGATTTAATCAGTTTTGCTCGAGACCCGCAGCCCGTCGCCCACTAACCTTCGTATTTTAAGCTAAATGCTCTCGGGCTAAATATTCTAACGATTGCATTTCTTGCAGGCGACTAATACAGCGTTTAAATTCAAAGTTTAAATTGCCTTGTGTATAGAGCTCGGTAATGGGTTTTTCTGCAGAGATAATTAAGGTAACGTTACGCTCATAAAACTCATCTACCAACGCAATAAAACGCCTTGCTGCATCATCATTATTTTGTCCAAGCTGTTTTACGTTTGATAAAATCACCGTGTTATATAATCGGCTTATTTCCATGTAATCCACTTGGCTACGCGCGGTTTCACACAGTTCACTAAATTCAAACATAACGATGCAATCAGACACCTTGCGGGTTTTGATCATCCGCCCTTCTATTTCAATTGGGGTGTCTACTTTACCGGCCTCAGGGGAGAGCTTATCAAAGTATTCAAATAGGTTTTTATCAGCTTGCTCATCAAGCGGGCTGTGAAAAATTTCTGCTTGTTCCAGTGTACGTAACCGGTAATCAACACCGGAATCTACATTTACTATTTCAGTATGCTTATTCACTAAGGCAATAGCCGGTAAAAAACGAGCGCGTTGTAAGCCGTTGCGGTATAAATCATCAGGTATAATATTAGAGGTTGCAACCAACACAATACCACGAGCAAATAGCGCCTCCATTAAACCACCGAGCAGCATGGCATCGGTAATGTCTTGAACAAAAAACTCATCAAAACAAATTATGTCTGTTTCTGCTTTAAAAATATCGGCAACTGTTTCTAATGGGTTTGCTGTGTTGTTTAACTTTTTAAGCTCGTCGTGTACTCGGTGCATAAAACGGTGAAAATGCACTCGCATTTTTCTATCGCCCGGTAAAGCTTCGTAAAAAGTATCAACAAGGTAAGTTTTACCACGGCCTACGCCACCCCAAAAGTATAAACCTTTAATGGGAGCTGGCTCTGCTTTATTAAAAAGCTTTGCAAAAAAGCCTTTAGATTGTGGTTTTGCTTGTGTTAAATCGTCGTATAAACGCTGTAAATGACGAACTGCATTTTCTTGTGCTGCGTCATGTACAAAGTCATCGCGTTGAAGGTCTTGCTGGTATGTTTGCCAAGGAGTCATATCTATTTACAGTTAAAACACAGTTTAATTTGTAAAGCATATTAACACGCATCAATACTCAGGGTATATTAGACTTAGTATGAATTATTATTGAACTAAATTTTTTTAGTTATTTTCGCATAGAGGTGAATTTATGGGTACATTTACATGGGTAGGATTAGTGGTAGTAGTTGCTATTGCTGCATTTTTCGTTGGTGCCTTTGTCACTAAAAAACAGTTTAAACATGATGAATTAGAGCAACAAGCAGAGCAAGCTAAGCATTCGCTTGAGCAGTATCGCCAAGATGTTGCCGACCATTTAGCGAATACTGGTAAGTTAGTAAACAAAATGAAAGAAAACTACGATCAGTTATTAAGTCATGTTGAAGAAACTAATCAACTGTTACTTGAAGACAGAAATAAAGCCCCTGCTGAACCGTTTTTCTCTAAAGAAACCACCGAACAGTTACAAGCGTCATTAAAAGAACGTAGTTCAGATCGCTCAAACGCCGATGCCCAACCAGCTGATTATGTGTCGGGTAAATCAGGATTATTTGCTGGTGATGTGAATACTTCTAAAGCATCTTGATGAACTTTTTTTTGACCCCATAGTCTTTAGATATAACAGCTTTGTTGTTTTATCTTACTGATATACTTTTTTGAGGCTGCTTATTGCAGCCTTTTGCTTTTTAAGTGGAGTAAACCCTGACTATGAAAATGAAATTATCACTTATCAGTGCTGCTATTTTATCTACCAGCTTATTACTAAGTCCAACCGCCTCGTTTGCTAAATTGCCGGTTGCCGTTAATGGTCAACAATTACCAACACTTGCCCCTATGCTTGAGCAAATTACCCCAGGTGTAGTGAGTATTCAGGTTTCAGGCTCTAAAGAGGTTCGCCGACGCGGTGACCCGCTCGATTTCTTTTTTGGCAACCCGCAGCCACGTAGCCAAAAGCGCCAGTTTAGTGGTTTAGGCTCAGGAGTTATTATTGATGCTGACAAAGGTTATGTCGTTACTAACAACCATGTAGTGCAAGACGCTGAAAAAATGGTAGTCACCCTTGAAGATGGCCGCGAATATGAAGCAACAAAAATTGGTAGCGATAAAGAGTCTGATATTGCGCTACTACAAATAGACGCAGATGAATTAACCGCAGTAAAGCTAGCTAACTCAGATGACTTACGTGTCGGTGATTTTGCCGTCGCAATTGGTAACCCTTTTGGTTTAAGCCACACGGTTACCTCAGGTATTGTTAGCGCATTAGGCCGCAGTGGCTTAAATATTGAGGGTTACGAAGATTTCATTCAAACCGATGCCGCGATAAACCAAGGTAACTCAGGTGGGGCTTTAGTTAATTTAAACGGTGAGCTGATTGGTATTAATACCGCTATTTTAGGTGCATCAGGTGGAAATGTGGGGATTGGCTTTGCTATTCCGTCAAATATGATGAAAAACCTAGTTGATCAAATTGTAGAGCATGGTGAAGTACGCCGTGGTTCGTTAGGTATTTCAGGCCGCCCTCTTGATGCAGGTCTTGCTAAAGCACAGCAGCTTGATGTTAAACAAGGGGCTTATGTTATGCAGGTAATGGATGACACCGCAGCCAGCAAAGCGGGAATTAAAGCAGGCGATGTAATTATTAGCATTAACGGCAGTGAAATTAGCGGATTCCATGAGCTACGCAGTAAAATTGCCACCTTAGGTGAGGGTCGTGAAGTACAGTTGGGGATTTACCGTGACGGTAAAGTTAAAAATGTGGAAGTAACCCTAGATGGTGCATCAGGCATTACCGCTGCGGGCGAAGAGTTACACCCAGCATTCCAAGGTGCAACGCTTGAAAACGTGAAGAAGAACAAAATGAAAGGGATTGAGGTGACCTCTGTCGACCCTCGTTCGCCATCAGCACGAGTAGGCCTTGAAGAAGGCGATGTTATTGTGCAAGTAAACCGTCAACGAGTAGAAAGCATTCGCGACATGAACAAAATTATCGAAGATATTCAAGGTAATATTGTGTTAGGTGTAAAACGCGGGCGTGAGTCTATTTTTGTATTAATTCAGTAATAATACAATAAAAGTAACAGCGGCACTTGCCGCTGTTATTTTTTTTGTGCCATCATAAAGGGATTGCTCACTAACAATAAGAATACCGTGCTAAAACTTCTAAAATTTGTACTTCCTCCTCTATTTGCCGGTTTAGGCATTGCTTTTTTAGTGGTTTTTTTTAGCCCTAACATGCGCACTGCATTGCTACCTAACGTGCCGCTACCTAGTGCAATGACTGCAAGTCATTTGAGCTTTTCGGATGCGGTTAAACGCGCGGCACCATCGGTTGTCACCATTTTTTCAGAAAGCATTTCTAAAGAGCCACGCTATAAACGCCAAAATACGGTGCAAGAGCTTGGTTCTGGGGTGATCATGTCACCTGACGGTTATATTTTGACTAATTACCATGTGATCAATAATGCCGATCAAATACTGGTTATTCTTACTGACGGCAGACGTTTTTTTGATGTGCAACTCATTGGCTTTGATACTATTACCGACTTAGCATTATTAAAAATAAATGCCAATCACCTGCCTGTTATACCCGTTAACGATAACTACACTTCGAGTGTAGGCGATTTAGTATTAGCCATCGGAAACCCACTTAACTTAGGGCAAACCATTACTCAGGGGATCATTAGCGCCACCGGTAAGCAAAAAATTACCGACAGTCCTTACAATAACTTACTGCAAATGGACGCTGCTATTAACGTAGGTAACTCTGGTGGTGCACTGGTAAATTCTAATGGCGATTTAGTAGGGATCACCTCTGCCCAGTTTAAAACCCGTGAAAACTTAAATATACAAGGCATCTTTTTTGCGGTGCCTTACACCTTGGCAAAAGAGGTAATGGGCAAACTTATTCGCCATGGTCGTGTTGTGCGTGGCTATTTGGGCTTTGAAGGCATAGCGGTAGACAGTACAGGTAAAGAGGTCAATGATAGCTTAACGCCCGTTGCAGGCATGCGTATTACCAACCTAGACCCTTTAGGCCCTGCATGGCAGGCGGGTATAGAAGA
This sequence comes from Pseudoalteromonas sp. APC 3694, assembly GCF_030407565.1. Taxonomy (NCBI): domain Bacteria; kingdom Pseudomonadati; phylum Pseudomonadota; class Gammaproteobacteria; order Alteromonadales; family Pseudoalteromonadaceae; genus Pseudoalteromonas; species Pseudoalteromonas sp. APC 3694. The sequence continues at coordinate 230 of NZ_JASDDE010000107.1, read as the reverse complement.
GCAAGATATTGTGATTAAAATTGCTGGGCTTTCAGTGGCTAATCCACAAAATGTATTGAAAAAAATAGGCAGTACCGAACCGGGGAAAGAAATTGAGTTTGAGCTATACCGTAACGGTAAAATACAAAAAATAATGGTGAAAGTAGCAGAGCTTGAAACCAAGCTATAAAGCGCTTATTTAACCTGAACTCTGGTTAAGAGATTTACTAACATATTGAATCAAAATGATA